>CANLFL010000054.1 GCA_947489825.1 Candidatus Nanopelagicaceae bacterium | reverse complement strand
TGTTGTCGCTTCCGGTACTCGTAAAGAAGAAATTCTTATGGGAACAGAAGAGCTCAATATCGTCTGGAAACTTCGTCGCGTACTTCACGCCCTTGAGCCACAGGCCGCACTTGAACTTCTCTTGGAGAAAATGAAGGGCACCAAGTCCAATGTTGAATTCTTGATGCAGATCCAGAAAACTACGTCAGCGCCAGACGACTCCAAATAAATCTGAAGTAATTACTTCTGCGGAACGAAGACTTCTCTGATTACACGATTAACGAGTGATAGATATGTATCGTTATCCACTGGATTTTCACTCAAGTCATCAACGATCTTTCCAATAGTCCATGCCTGCATCAAAACTGCCAGTGCGTGGGAATCAATCTCAGCGTTACATAACTTTCGCCCCTGAGCATCTTTAATCAGCGCGACCAGCGCATCAGTTAATCGTTGCTGTTCTCCTTGAAGGAGCGCAGACATGCGCGGGCTCGTAATCGCTCGACCAATGGTGAGCGCACGTTCTTGACGTGCACGCTTCATTCCCTCACCTTGTGTAATCGCAGTTAACTGCGAAAGCCCGAGATAGAAATCATCACCTGTCTTTGCAGTTGATAGCAGTGATTGCAGAGCTGCGATATTGGTATCGACATAACGGGCATATCGAACAATCATCGCTGTCTCAAGAAGATGATAGATATCTTCAAAGTGGTGATAGAGAGAGCCCTTTGAAATACTTGAACGATCAAGAACCATTTCGACAGTGATCTCGTCAAAGCGGTACTTATCCAAGAGGTCGGCGGCACACTCAACTAAAGCCGACTTTGTGGGGTGAGTCGTTTTGGGCATCTACGTATTGTGGCCAAAAGCGCAATAAATCTCACCTCGAAACTCCGCCTTGAGCATGAGATCCGTGTAGAAATCAATGAGTTTTCACATAGAGATCACAAAGTCAGGGTTCATTCTCTTCTCAGAGGCAGCGCAGGGTGCGCAGAGCCGGTATTGATAGAAGGAGTAGAAAATGATTTCGATGAAGAAGGTTGGCGCAATTACCGCCCTCGCACTTGCACTATCAGTTCCCGGAGCAGTTGCAGCTGAAACTACAACTGCGACGGTTCCCCTCAACACTCTCACGGCACGTGAGCAAGCCGTCATTGATTTCCAGACTTCAATGGCTGCATTTCGAACAGCACAGATTGCACGCCATGCTGCTATCCGTCCACTTGCTGATGCACGTCAAGCAGCAGTAACGGCTGCAAATACAGCATTCACCACAGCGATTGCAACTGTGACAACACAAGAAGGTCGCGATGCAGTTGTAAAAACTCGCAAAGATGCAATCGCTGCAGCACGTGCAACATTTAAGGCAGCAGTAGATGCACTCGGTGCGGCACCAACAAAGCCTGCAAAGCCAGCAAAGTCTGCAAAGCCGGGTAAGGCTGAGAAGTCAGAGAAAGCTCTAAAGAGCGGCAACTAAGCCCAGTAACTTTTTCTCGGGGGGTGGATCGGCTTTTCCCCGCATAGAGAGATCATCGATTTCTCAGGTGCGGGGGAGAGCCGATACTCTTTCCCCCTAGCAATCGAATACTTGGTTCACCTGGCCGAATGGCACAGGACCCAAGTCGAACAGAGGAAAAATAATGAAGCCAGAGATCCACCCAGAATATAATGAGACCCAAGTAACGTGTGGTTGCGGTGAAAAGTTTGTAACCCGCTCAACAGTTGCAAGCGGTTCAATCTATGTTGAAGTTTGTTCAGTATGCCATCCGTTCTACACCGGAAAGCAGCGCATCCTCGATACTGGTGGACGCGTAGCTAAGTTCGAAGAGCGTTTCGGTAAGAAGACCGCCAACTAGCTTTTTACTAAGACCGCCCCGCTTGCCATTGTGGCTTGCGGAGCGGTCTTTTTATTTATCTTTACAACGTCTATCTCTCGAGAATGAAAGGAGTCAGTAAATGAGTAGTGATCGCTTTGCATCGGCCCATGAAATGGTCCGCGAATACCAAGAACTTGAAAAACTTATGGCTGACCCTTCGATCCACGAAGATCAAGGTAAGGCTCGCCAACTCGGCCGCCGCTATGCCCAACTCGGTCCCGTCGTTGCAGGATTTAATGAGTGGAAATCTGCCGCTGATGATTTAGAGGCTGCCAAAGAGATGGCGCTAGAGGATCCTGATTTTGCATCTGAAATTCCAGCACTCGAAGAAACTGTAGAACGCGCTGCAACACGTTTGGAAGAGCTCTTACTTCCTCGCGATCCTAATGATGATCGCGATGTGATTATTGAAGTTAAAGCTGGAGCAGGTGGAGATGAATCCGCACTCTTTGCTGGAGACCTTGTTCGCATGTATCAGCGCTATGCAGAAAAGCGTGGATGGAAAATTGAAATTATCGATATGACTGAGTCAGATCTTGGTGGATATAAAGATATTTCTATGGCTGTTAAATCAAAGGGAACACCTGAGCCAGGAACTACACCTTATGCACGACTAAAATTTGAAGGTGGAGTGCACCGCGTACAGCGCGTTCCAGAGACTGAAAGCCAAGGTCGCATTCACACATCTGCAGCTGGTGTTCTTGTACTTCCAGAAGCTGAAGAAGTAGATGTTGAGCTGGATATGAATGATGTACGTGTGGATGTTTATCGCTCATCAGGCCCTGGTGGTCAATCAGTGAATACAACTGACTCTGCAGTACGCCTTACCCACGTGCCTACCGGCATCGTTGTTTCTTGTCAGAATGAAAAGTCACAGCTACAAAATAAAGAATCTGCGCTCCGTATTCTTCGTGCTCGCCTCTTGGCAGATGCTCAAGAGAAAGCTGAAGCCATTGCGATGGCAGAGCGCAAGAGCCAGGTACGCACAGTGGATCGTTCTGAGCGCATCCGTACCTATAACTATCCAGAGAACCGCTTGAGTGATCATCGCGTCAATTACAAATCAAATAATTTAGATGCAGTTCTTAACGGTGAGCTCGATGATGTTATTCAAGCACTCCTTGATGCCGATAAAGCTGCCAAGCTTGCATCAACGGAGTAATGGCTAGCGACGATGAACTTTAAAGAATTCTTGGTAGCGGGCAAAGAACAATTAAGCGCTGCAGGAATTGATCCACTCGATGCCGAACATCTGATGGCACACGTCTTAGGAATTTCGCGGATGGATCTGCATAACCCCGTTATTGTCGAAGATCGACTTGCTGGATTTGAAGATATGACAATTGTGGAGGAAACCTTTTGGAAGCTACTGGATGCACGTGCTGCTCACCAACCCTTGCAGTATTTAACTGGCGTTGCCTACTTCCGCTATCTCGATATTCAAGTGGGGCCAGGTGTACTAGTTCCTCGCCCTGAGTCAGAGCTGCTTGTGCAATCAGTGCTAGATCATTGCCAGAAACTTCCAGGAATTATTAGTGTTGTTGATCTTGGCTCAGGCTCTGGCGCACTTGCTCTTGCTATCTCAACTGAAAATCCAAACACCCGTGTGATTGCAGTTGAGAAGGATCCGGCAGCTATTGAATGGTTGAAGAAGAATGTCTCACGCATCAACGAACAAGTGCGGATTGTCGAAAGTGATGTTGTTGACGCACTTGAAGGTGTTACATGTGATGTGGTGGTCGCAAATCCTCCCTATGTTCCAGATAGCCAAGAGTTGCCCCGTGATGTGGCAGACCATGAGCCTGCTATTGCACTCTTTGGCGGTCCTACTGGACTTGATATTCCGGGACGCTTTATTGATACGGCGGCACGATTGCTTAAATCGGGCGGATTCTTCGCACTCGAACATACTGAAGATCAAGGACCAGCGCTGAAGGACTTACTAGTTGAGAACTTTATAGATATTCTCTGTCATCTGGATCTCACAGCAAGGCCGCGATACACAACAGCGGTGAGAAAGTAGGAACCGTGGCAACACAAGTGGTCTTCGATCCAGCTAATCCAGGTGAGCATGTTGGCATTGCTGCCAAGTGCATCAGGGATGGATTTGTCATCATCACTCCACATGAAAATGGATATGTATATCTCTGCGATGCATTTAGCGAAGATTCAGTGCGTGCGATGCATGTTCTCCGTGGTGATGCACTCGGAGTTGCTGCACAAGTTCTTATCGCAAGCCATGTACAGGTTGAAGGAATCGCGCGCGATATTACAGAGGATGCTCGCGCACTGATGAAAGCTTTCTGGCCTGGAGAACTTTCACTCACACTGCGCCCACAACTAGGACTTAATTGGGATTTGGGTGATGCAGGCGAACTTGATCGAGTCAGTGTCCGCATGCCGTCACATGAATTTTTACAAGCACTGATTAAAGAGACAGGCCCACTTGCTGTTGCTAGCGCTTCAATGGCTGGGCATGTACCGATGCTTGAGATCTCACAACTTAATCTTCAGGGCCATGAAATAGCGCTAGTCGTTGACTCGGGGGTAATTAATCCGGTGCAGAGATCGAGCCAGGTGGAGATTGAACTCACCGAGACTCGTCTGGTGCGTGAGGGAGCAATCTCACAGAGTGAAATCCAGAAAGTCATCCCTGCACTAGTTATCTCTTAAGGCTAGGCTTGCCGCCATGACCGATACTTTCTATGGCCCAGATTTCGAACTTCTCTCGACTCAAGATCCGGATATCGCAGCTGTCTTGCTCGCTGAGCTTCATCGCCAACAGACAAATCTGCAACTGATCGCATCAGAGAACTTCACTTCGCGCGCAGTTCTTGCAACTATGGGCTCGACTCTTTCAAATAAGTACGCCGAGGGCTATCCCGGTAAGCGCTACTACGGCGGCTGCGAAGAGGTAGATGTTGCCGAAACAATTGCTATCGAGCGTGCGAAATCACTCTTTGGTGCAGAGCATGCCAACGTGCAACCTCACTCAGGTGCCAGTGCAAATGTTGCCATCTATCAAGCATTTACAAAGCCGGGAGATACCATTCTTGCGATGTCACTTCCACACGGAGGCCATCTCACGCATGGCTCAAAGGTTAACTTTTCAGGTAAATGGTTCAACGCTGTCTCCTACGGCGTCCGTCAAGATAATGAATTGATCGACTATGACGAGCTACGAGATAGCGCGATTGCACATAAACCAAAGATGATTTGTTCTGGTGCAACCGCGTATCCATCCTTGATCGACTTTGAAAAAGTTCGCGCAATCTGTGATGAAGTCGGTGCGATTATGTGGGTAGACGCCGCACACTTCATTGGTCTGGTTGCAGGAAAGGCGATCCCTTCCCCTGTTCCTTATGCAGATGTTGTCTCATTTACAACACATAAAGTTCTTCGCGGACCACGTGGAGGAATGATTCTTACCAAGGCAGAACATGCAGCTGCAATTGATAAGTCTGTTTTTCCTGGAATGCAGGGCGGACCAATTATGTCTGCAGTTGCTGGAAAAGCTGTTGCGCTCGCAGAGTGCGCAACCCCTGCCTATCAAAAGTATGCCAAAGATGTCATCGTAAATGCACAAGCTCTTGCTGCAGCCCTTGAAGGTGAAGGAATGCGCGCAGTATCTGGCGGAACCCAGACCCACTTGGCGTTGATTGATATTCGTGCAACGGGCGTTAATGGCAAGGTTGCTGACGAGCGCTGTGGTGCTGCTGGAATTGTTCTTAATAAGAACTCAATCCCATTTGATCCTGAAGCACCTTCTGTAACAAGTGGTATTCGCGTAGGAACTCCGGCAACAACAACTCAGGGAATGGGTGTGGATCAGATGAAAGTGATCGCATCCCTTATTGCTCGCGCAATCAAAACTGATGATGCGGCGGCACACGCTGCGATTAAAGCTGAAGTGCACGCACTCACTGCGCAATTTCCAATCTATCAAGCCTAAAGCGCGATAGGTAACGGGAGAGACAGATGCGCGAGTACTTACTCACACTCTTGCTTGCCGCAGCCCTTTGCTATGTCGTGACTCCACTGGTGCGAACATGGGCTGTCCGTTTTGGCGCAGTCGCTCAGATTCGTACGCGCGATGTACACACCACACCAACTCCTCGATGGGG
>CANLFL010000053.1 GCA_947489825.1 Candidatus Nanopelagicaceae bacterium | reverse complement strand
TGCAATGATGAGCCAGACCCATTTGAGCATTGAGCGCAGACGAGCTTCGGTGACAAAGATTGCGCCACGTGCAGCTACTTTGGCAGCATCAACAATCTTTAGTGAGCCTTGCCGCGCTTGGAAAGAACTCATTAATCGACCAGTGTTCTTCCGGTTAGACGCAAGAAGACATCTTCAAGGGAGCTGCGACGTACAAGAGAAGTCTTAGGGTGGAAGTTCTTTTTATATACGCGTTCCAGGAGTTCTTCTCCATCTTCTGTGTACATCAAGATACGGTCTGGAAGTTCTTCGATCCGATCGCATAACTGACGTAATTCATCTGCCATCTGAGAATTGCGCTCAGATCCAAAGCGAACTTCGAGAACTTCCTTGGTTGAGTAATCCTTAATCAATTGCGCTGGGCTGCCCTCTGCCATGATCGAGCCTTTATCCATCACAACAAGGCGATCACAGAGTTGTTCAGCCTCATCCATAAAGTGGGTAGTAATAAGTAGCGTCACACCATCTTCTTTGAGTCTAAAGAGGCGATCCCACAAGATATGTCGAGCCTGAGGATCAAGGCCAGTTGTTGGCTCATCGAGCATCAAAATTTCAGGTTCGCTGACGAGTGCACGCGCAATTGTGAGGCGGCGCTTCATTCCACCGCTTAACGCTTCAACTTTTGCATTTCTTTTCTCTACAAGTTGTGCGAAAGTCAGAAGCTCTTCAATCTTGCCCTTGAGAAATTTGCGGCTAAGACCAAAGTAACGTCCGTAGATATAGAGATTCTCAGTAACGGTGAGATGAGTATCTAAATTATCTTGCTGTGGAACAACCCCTAAGTGTGCGCGGATCTGTGGGCCGAAATGCTCAGGGTCTTTATCCAAGATAGTGAGATCGCCAGATGTGCGTTGTGATGTTGCACCGATCATCCGCATCGCAGTTGATTTTCCAGCACCATTTGGACCAAGTAGGCCGAAAGATTCACCCTTAACTACATCAAGATCGATGCCGTTAACAGCGGTGAAATCGCCGAACTTTTTAGTCAGTCCACGCGCATGGATAAGAGATTGAGTCATTATCCGATCTTATCGCGATTGCTGAATTGTTCTAATCCACTCTTCGACTGCATCAGGGTGACGCGGAATTCGCTCTGAGAGATTCAGGCATCCATCTGCAGTCACAAGTACGTCATCTTCAATGCGAATACCAATGCCGCGATATTCAGCGGTGAAGAGCTCATCATCAGGCTGAATGTATAACCCTGGTTCGACGGTAAGAATCATTCCCTCACGCAGAACTGCATCGGTGTAATTCTCTTTACGTGCCTTTGCGCAATCATGTACATCAAGACCTAAGTGATGGCTCACCCCATGCAAAGTCCAACGACGATGCAGACCAACTTCAGGCCGCAGTGATTCCTCCGCGCTGACTGTAAGCACGCCCATATCCGCCAAACCCTTTGCCAGTACTTCTTGGCAGGCTTTATTAATATCTGAAAAAACTGCGCCAGGCTTCACTGCTGCAAATCCAGCAAGTTGTGATTCATAGACCAACATATAGAGAGCACGTTGTGCCGGTGAGAACTTTCCAGAGATCGGCAAGGTGCGTGTGATATCTGCGGTGTAGAAGGAATCTACTTCGATTCCTGCATCAATCAATACAAGATCTCCATTGTGAACGGGACCATCATTGCGAGTCCAATGAAGAACACAAGCATGTGAACCACTTGCTGCGATGGTGTTGTAACCAACGCCATGACCTTCGAGTCGAGCACGACCGAAGAATGCACCTTCAATAATGCGCTCACCGCGAGGATGTTCGGCAGCTGCAGGTAGAGTCAGGATTACATCGTTAAATCCGAAACCAGTCGCATCAACTGCCAGTTGCATCTCACGAATTTCGTAATCATCTTTGATTAGCCGGTGCTCTGAAGTAAAGATTAAGAACTCTTCTTCGCGCGGATGAACTGCAATTACTGCATCAACCATACGGTCTCCTCCGCGCAACAAAAGTGCAGGAGTGCCAGTGAGGAAATTC
The DNA here is from genome assembly GCA_947489825.1 of Candidatus Nanopelagicaceae bacterium. Next base: position 3,989 of record CANLFL010000053.1, on the reverse strand, counting down.
TTAAGCTCGGTTACTTTGCGCGCGGCAATTTGATATCGAGATTGCGCCTCGCTTAGCGTGTAGCGACGCCCAACCCAGAGCTCGCCATAGTGGGTATCGCGATAGAAAGCTTCAGTGTCTCGCGTTGAACGCGGATGTATATATAGATAGGTATCGTGGCCACCTTCTGGTTTTGGTTCCAGAACCAGGACAGCATCTTCTGTCGCGTCGCTGCCCTGAACTCCGCTGTAGTAAACAAAAGTTGAATCTGGTCGATATGTGTAGTCGGTATCGCATGTTCGATTCTTCGAATTACCGGCAGGAATAACTAGGCGCATCCCAGGGAAAGCTGCCGAGAGAACTTGCCTACGCGTATATGCGTAGGTAACAACTTCAAGAGGCTCTAGTTCAGGCAGATCAGAAGGGATCCAACCCGTCTTCATAAACTCACCATAAGCTTCAGAAGGCGCCTGATCGTGCACTCTCTTTGTTGTGGTGATCTCTCCTTCAGCGTTCTCATTATTCATATCTTTAGTCTACCGAGATCAATCTAAAACTGAAGCCCCTTCACGAAGCCACTTTGCCCTTGTATACTTACCGAATGCGCAGTGCTGATTGGTTTGAAGGAAATACAAAAGATTCATATATTCACCGCGCATGGATGCGCCGTGGAAATCCTGATTCAGCCTTCACCGGTACCCGCCCACAGATCGCAATTCTTAATACTGCATCCGATCTCACCCCATGCAACATGCACCTTGCTGAGGTTGCGCAGAGTGTAAAGAACGGAATCTGGGAAGCCGGCGGAATTCCACACAATCTACCGATGCTCTCACTCGGTGAAACTAATTTGCGTCCAACTGCAATGCTCTGGCGCAACTTAGCTGCGATGGCAGCAGAGGAAATGATTCGTGGTAATCCAATTGATGGTGTTGTTCTTCTTGGTGGTTGCGATAAAACAATTCCATCACTTCTCATGGGTGCAACATCTGTCAATCTCCCAGCAATTATTGTTCCTGGTGGACCAATGCTTAATGGAACATTTAAAGGAAAGATGTTGGGCTGCGGCACAGATGTCTGGCGCTTTAGCGCCGATGTGCGTTCTGGAAAGATGAGTCAAGAAGACTTCAACGCATCAGAGCGTTCCATGATTCGCAGTAAAGGTCATTGCAACACAATGGGAACAGCCTCAACAATGGGTTGTATCGCAGAAGCGTTAGGTATGACGTTGCCAGGTTTAGCCGGAACTCCAGCTGCGGACAGTCGCTTACTTCAAGCAAGTCATGATTCCGGACGCCGCATCGTTGAGATGGTGAAAGAAGATTTGAAGCCGCAAGACATCCTCACCTTTGGCGCGTTCACCAATGCGATTGTGGCACTTGGTGCAATCGGCGGATCAACAAACGCAGTTGTGCACTTACTTGCAATCGCAGGCCGTGCTGGTGTTGAACTCACGCTCGATGATTTCGACCGCATCGGTTCGCGTATCCCGCTACTTGTAAATCTTCTCCCAGCAGGTGAGCACCTCATGGAGGATATGTTCCGTGCAGGCGGTTTGCGTGCAGTACTGGCACAAGTTGAAAAACACCTTGATCGCAGCGCAATCAACGTCACTGGCAAGCCTTTGGTGGACAGCCTCAAGGGTGCAGAGATTTATGATTCAACAGTCATCGCAACATACGAGAAGCCACTTCAACTTGAAGCTGGCATCGCGGTCTTGCGTGGAAACATTGCTCCCGATGGCGCTGTAATCAAACCTGCTGCAGCCAGCCCACATCTACTTGTCCATACCGGCACCGCGGTCGTCTTTGAAAGTATTGAAGATTTCCATGCGCGCATTGATGATCCAGATCTCGATGTAGATGAAAATAGCGTTCTAATTTTGCGCGGATGCGGACCAAAGGGATATCCAGGAATGCCAGAAGTTTCAAATATGGCGATTCCAAAGAAGTTACTTGAAAAAGGTATTGATGATCTCGTGCGAATCTGCGACGGACGTATGAGTGGAACAGCTTTTGGAACTGTTGTCTTACATGTTTCCCCCGAGGCTGCAGCCGGCGGCCCTCTTGCACTTATTCGCAGCGGTGACTTGATTGAACTCAATGTTCCAGCACGAACAATCAATGTGAAAATCAGTGATGCGGAATTAGCAGCGCGAACTCCCTCAGCAGCAACACTAGAAAGTTTGGCGAAACCAACTCGAGGTTGGGAGCGCATTTATGTCGATCACGTTCAACAAGCACATCTAGGCGCTGATCTTGATTTCTTGCGTGGCGCTAGCGGTTCAGCGACTCCGCGCGAATCACACTAATCCTCCACTGGCCGCTTTAATTCTCCTGATTAACAAGGTGGATAAGAGGCGGTAGACTTGCCTCACACTTGGAGACGTCGCATAGCCCGGTCGAGTGCGCCTCACTGCTAACGAGGTAAGGGGTTAAACCCTTCAGGAGTTCAAATCTCCTCGTCTCCGCTCGATAGGAATAGAATAAATCATGAACGTAACACCTGAGCTGCTTGTTCAATCTGACGCCGAAGTCGGCGAAGGGCCAATTTTTCTTGGGGATTCACTTCTCTGGGTTGATATCCCTTTTGGCAAAATTCATAATACAAATCTGGGAACTCTTAAGACAGAGACCACCACTTTAAATACTCGAGTCGGTGCGGTTGCACCTTTTGAAGCGGGTGAAAATCTTGCAATCGCGTGCAAGGAAGGCTTTGGAATTTTTGCTGATGGGAAATTAGATATTCGCGATCCGTTTCTTGGCGATTCGAATTACCGAATGAATGATGCCAAATGTGATGCCCTTGGACGATTTTGGGGTGGAAGTTGTCAGATGGAATTTGAAACTGGCAAAGGAAAATTACACCGCTGGGAAGGCGGGAAGAGCGATAAAGTCATGGTGGAAAGTTTGTCTCTGCCAAACGGAATTGGTTGGAACTACGAAAACACCCTGATGTATTTGGCCGATAGCATGGCAAAAAAAGTCTATGTGAGTGACTTTGATTTAGCAGATGACTTTGTTCCAAGATTCCGTGAGTTGATTTCTATTGATTCGGGTGTGCCAGATGGGCTAGCTGTGGATATGGATGGATGTATTTGGTTGGCGGTTTGGGGTGGGAGTCGAGTTACTAAAATTTCACCGCAAGGCACAATTCTCGAAGAACATCACTTCCCTGTAGCTCAACCATCTAGTTGTGCATTTGGATCTGATGGAACTTTGTATGTGACTTCGGCGAGAGCAGGAATTTCAGAGGCCGAACTATTGAATCAACCTCTTGCAGGATCGTTATTCACACTATCTACTTCAACTACTGGTGTGCCTGTTGCAGGATTTAAGGAGTCACGATGAGCCATCTTCGGCTAAAGAGCTCAGAGCTAGAACTGATTATCGATGCCACATATGGTGCGGATATTCTTTCGATAAAGACCACTGATAGACACCAAGAAGTGCTTTTGCAGACTCCTTGGGCAGATCGCGCAGAGGCAGTTATTAAACAAGAGCAGAGAAGTATTTACCTCGAGCCACAAGCGCATTGGATGGAGCGTTATCGCGGTGGATGGCAGATTATTTGCCCGGTCGCCGGACCTCCAAGAGTCATTCATGGCGCACCAGTTGGATTCCATGGAGAATCTTCGATTTCTACCTGGAAAGTAAACAATCTTGAGAGCGCCAGTGCACGTATGCAACTTGATTTCTTTTCACTGCCAATTCGTATCGAACGAGAAGTGTCAGTCGATGGGAATGTAATTGAAATAACCGATGTCATTACAAACCTTAGTAACTTAGAGTTGGAATCTGATTACTCAAGCCACCCAGCATTTGGTGGTGCTCTACTTGAAGGTGCAGTCTCGATTGAGACAAGTGCTCAAAAATTCCATTTAGATGACGAGGCTGTCAGTCCGCATGGAGCCTCAGGATCGACCCATGATTGGCCGCTTATAAAGGGTGAGAATGGAAAAGTTCTTGATTTAAGTCGCCTGCCAGCACCTCCTACACGGCTTGGTGTTT
>CANLFL010000052.1 GCA_947489825.1 Candidatus Nanopelagicaceae bacterium | reverse complement strand
TCTTTAGAAGCTTTAGCAAGTCGATCGAGTGAGAGGTTGCATGGGGTGATTTCATTCCACGAAGATGCAATACCGATCTGGGGTTTTACCCAATCTTCATCACCCATGCCGACTGCACGTAACATTCCGCGAGCGGGGGCACGTTCTAAACCATCAGTGACAATCCCAGAACGCGGCTTCATCTTCGACATGAGATAATTCTATCCTTAAATAATCCATCTTTACCTTCCTTGAGGAGCACTTACCTGTGTCACAAAAGTCTGAAAACCTGTCCGGGCTAGATCCAAATCGCTGGCGTACCTTGTTTGTCGTGGCTATTGCCCAACTGATGGTCGTCCTGGATTCATCAATCGTCAACATTGCGATTCCAAGTGCGAAGGCAGATCTTGGGATTACAGATGCAAATCAGCAGTGGGTTATCACTGCCTACACATTAGCTTTCGGTTCACTACTTCTTATTGGTGGGCGCATTGGTGACTTCATGGGTCGCAAGAAGATTTTTCTAATTGGACTTATTGGATTTGCGGCAGTCTCAGCCCTCGGTGGTATCGCATCAACTCAAGAACTTTTATTTGCAGCTCGCGCGCTTCAAGGCGTATTCGGTGCACTCTTAGCTCCGGCAGCACTTGCAATCATCAGCGTAACTTTCACTGTTCCGACAGAGCGTGCAAAAGCTTTTGGTGTAGTCGGTGCAATTTCAGGCGGAGGCGCAGCCATCGGGTTGATTCTTGGCGGTGCGCTTACTGAATACTTCTCATGGCGCTGGTGCTTAGGTGTCAACGTTCCTATCGCTCTATTGGCTGCAATCCTTGCAATTAAGTATGTGAAGGAATCAAAGGCTGAAGGCGAACATAGTTATGACATTCCTGGCGTCTTTACTGCCACGGCTGGTCTCTTCTCGCTTACCTATGGATTTAATGAGGCAGCTACAAAGGGGTGGTCTGCAAACTCAACAATTTCATTCCTCGTTGCCGCGGTCATTCTGCTCGTTCTCTTTGTAATTGTTGAAGCAAAGGTCTCTAATCCGATGATGCCACTCCGCGTTGTCACAGAGCGCAACCGTGGTGGTTCATACCTTGGATCACTCATCGTGGGTGCGGGACTATTCTCAATGTTCCTATTCCTTGGACTCTACTTACAGATAATCCTCGGCTACTCACCTCTTAAGTCAGGCTTTGCATTCTTGCCATTTACTGCCGGAATCATTGTCTTTGCTGGAATTGCCTCTCAATTGCTACCAAAGTTTGGTCCAAAGCCACTGATGGTTCCTGGCCTCGTCTTTGCAGGTATCGGTTTGCTCATGCTGACTTTGATCACTCCAGAAACGTCATATGTAACGCATGTCTTGCCATCACTACTCATCATGAGCTCGGGTATGGCGCTGGTCTTTATCCCACTTACTTCGACATCGCTCCACGGCGTCAGCAACCAGGACACTGGAGTTGCAAGTGCGATGATCAATACCAGCCAGCAAGTTGGTGGATCACTCGGAACTGCGCTTTTGAATACCGTTGCAGCAACTGCCGCAGTTTCTTACATTAAGGTAAATCAAGAAGTAGGGGTTGCGGTCCCAGGCCTTGCCAATAAGTTCTATCCATATGGAATTACACATGGATACACCGTTGCATTTACAGTAAGTGCAGCGCTCTTATTTGCCGGAGCAGTTGTGCTCTACTTCTTTATCAACATCGGAAAAGAATCACTTGTTGAGACAGAGGGCGTGATTACGCACTAATTACGAAGAGGCTTGTCCCCGCTCTATTGACCTAAGTGGCCAAGTAGAAGCTCACGAACTCGTGCTGCATCTGCTTGGCCCTTCGTCTCTTTCATGACTGCGCCAATGAGAGCACCGGCTGCAGGAATATGTCCATCACGAACCTTCTGCGCTGTATCAGGTTGATCTGCGCAGACTTTTTCAATTGCTGCCATGAGCGCGCCATCGTCGTTAACAACTTTAATTCCACGCTTGGCAACAACTTCGGCCGGAGTTCCCTCCCCCGCGATTACGCCTTCAACTACTTGGCGTGCGAGCTTATCTGTGAGTTCACCTTTATTCACCAGCGCAACGATCTCTGCAACATCGCCAGGAGTAATCGAAAGTTCAGTAACTGCAACATCCTTGTCATTAGCAATGCGGGAGATTTCACCAAGCCACCAGGTACGTGCCTTGGTCGGATCTGCGCCAAGCAAGACTGTTGCTTCGACAATGTCTAATACATCAGCATTTACCATGGCAGACATTTCCTTATCGGGAACGTTCCACTCTTCCTTTAAGCGCTTACGGCGAAGTGATGGTCGCTCAGGAAGTGCTGCGCGCAACTCTTCGATCCATGCAGCATCTGGTGCAACAGGAACGAGATCTGGCTCTGGGAAATAGCGATAATCCTCTGCTTGTTCCTTAGAACGGCCAGAGCGAGTGAGGCCCGTATCTTCTTGGAAGTGTCGAGTCTCTTGCTTTACCTTCTGACCCGCATCAAGAAGTTCAGCATGGCGAATCATTTCACCACGGATCGCACGTTCAACTGAACGAAGTGAGTTCACATTCTTTGTTTCAGAGCGAGTACCAAGAACTTCTGATCCCATTGGCTTAAGTGAAACGTTGGCATCACAACGAAGTGAACCTTGCTCCATCTTTACATCAGATACACCAAGGCCTCGTAAAATATCGCGAAGTTCGGCAACGTATGCACGAGCTACTTCCGGTGCGTACTTGCCTGTGCCAGGAACAATTTTTGTCACTATCTCCACTAAAGGAATACCGGCGCGGTTGTAATCAAGAAGTGAGTAATCGGCTCCGTGGATACGACCAGTAGCGCCACCGACGTGAAGTGATTTACCGGTGTCTTCTTCCATGTGGACGCGTTCAACTTCAATGCGGAATTGGCGTGGGCCTTCATCGGTATCGATCTCAACATCGACATATCCATCGAAACAAATTGGTTCGTCATACTGTGAAATCTGAAAGTTCTTAGGCATATCTGGATAGAAGTAGTTCTTACGTGCGAAGCGGCTATATGGCGCGATCGAACAGTTAAGGGCAAGACCAATCTTGATCGTTGACTCAATTGCGGTGGCATTGACCACTGGGAGTGCACCAGGAAGTGCCAGACAGACAGGACAAGTCTGAGTATTTGGTTCGCCACCAAAAGTTGTACTGCATGAGCAGAACATCTTTGAATGCGTGTTGAGCTCTACGTGAACTTCAAGTCCTAGTACTGGATCGTACTTTGCAACAACTTCATCATAAGAGATAGCCATTACTTGCTACCTCCCAGTGCTGGAGCTTTTGAAATTAAATGTTCGCCCCATTGGGAAACGAGAGCAGCTTCGAGCGCGCTACCCACCTGATAAAGACGTGCATCCTGCATTGCAGGTGCCATGATCTGGAATCCAACTGGAAGGTTATCTTCATCGGCAAGACCGGCTGGAAGACTCATTCCACAGATACCTGCAAGGTTTACTGGGATTGTTGCAACATCACCTAAATACATAGCAATCGGATCATCTGATTTTTCGCCGATTTTAAATGCAGTTGTTGGAGCGGTGGGTGAGACCAATACATCGGCTTGTGCAAATGCTTTCGCGTAATCTTGAATGATCAGTGTGCGGATCTTTTGAGCGCTTCCGTAATAAGCGTCGTAGTAGCCAGATGAGAGAGCGTAGGTTCCAAGAATGATGCGACGCTTAACTTCATGTCCAAAACCAGCATTACGCGTTGCATTCATAACAGATTCGGCAGATGCACCATCGCTATCTCCTAGGCGAAGGCCATAACGCATGGCATCGAAGCGAGCCAGGTTAGAAGAACATTCAGACGGTGCAATGAGGTAATAGGCAGCTAGTGCGTATTCAAAGCTAGGGCAATCAACTTCTACGATCTGCGCACCAAGAGATGCTAAAACTCGCAAGGATTCATCAAAGCGAGCTTGTACGCCACTTTGATATCCCTCTCCCTGTAGCTGCTTAATGACACCAATCTTCATTCCCTTAACATCGCACTTTCGTGCTGCTGCAACTACATCAGGAAAGCTTCCCTTGATACTTGTTGCATCTTTTGGATCATGTCCTGCCATCACATCATGCAAGAGCGCAGTATCTAAAACAGTGCGACCAAAAGGTCCCGCCTGATCAAGGCTAGATGAGTATGCAATGAGTCCGTAACGAGAGACTGCTCCATATGTGGGGCGAACTCCAACAATTCCTGTCAGCGCTGCAGGTTGTCTAATTGATCCGCCTGTATCTGATCCAATTGCAAGAGGTGCCTCATAAGCACTGACCGCTGCTGCAGAACCTCCACTAGATCCACCTGGTGTGCGAGATAGATCCCACGGATTAAAGGTTGGACCGTAAGCTGAATTTTCTGTCGATGAACCCATCGCAAACTCGTCCATATTTGTCTTACCTAGGATGACGATGCCAGCATCTTTAATCTTAGAAACAACGGTCGAATCGTACTGAGGCTTCCACCCCTGCAAGATCTTTGAACCAGCCGTTGTTGGAATACCTTCTTGAGTAAGAACATCTTTAAGAGCTAATGGAATTCCAGCCAGTGGATGCAACTTCTTTCCAGAACTGCGATCAGCATCAACTCGCGCAGCTTGTGCCAGCGCTCCTTCAGCATCAACATGTAAAAATGCTTTTACAGATGAGTCAACGGCAGCGATGCGATCTAAATGAGCTTGCGTTAATTCTGTAGATGTCACTTCACCCTTTGATAGGGCCTCTGACATTGCTGCTGCGCTCTGTGTAATCACTCGGCTTCACCGAGAATTTGTGGAACGCGAAAACGTTGTTCTTCTTGAGCAGGTGCACCGGAGAGCGCTTGTTTTGGAGTAAGACTTGGGTGAACTACATCTTCGCGAAAAACATTGTGGATAGGCTGCGGATGAGATGTAGGTACGACCCCATCGAGGTCAACTTCCTGAACGCGAGCAACAGCATCAAGAATCATCCCAAATTGTGAAGCAAGACTTACCAGCTCTTCTTCACTCATCTCAATACGGGCAAGGGCTGCCAACTTTGCGACATCATCACGCGACAGGCTGCTCATGAGTGGAGTCTATAAAAAGAAAGGCTTAAGAGCGAATTTGTCCGGTTCCAGTGACGATCCAGGTAGTAGTTGTCATCGCCTCTAACCCCATAGGGCCACGGGCGTGAAGCTTTTGATTTGAGATTCCGATCTCTGCGCCAAAGCCCATCTGCTCACCATCTGTAAATCGAGTAGATGCGTTGACCATTACTGCTGCGCAATCTGACATTGCAATGAATCGACGTGCACTCTCTTTATCCTCGGTAACGATTGCTTCGGTGTGCTGAGTGCCAAAGGTTGCGATGTGATCGATAGCGCTCTCTAGCGAATCTACAACTCCCACATTCATTTCAAGGACGCCATACTCCGTGCCCCAGTTTTGGGCAGTGGCGCGAGTGACATCAATCGAGAGCGTTTTTGCAATTAACTCGGCTGCTTCATCGCAATGAAGTAATACACCGGCGCCATGGAGTGAAGTCAGTAAGGTAGGTAAGAATTTCTCTGCAAGAGATTTGTGAACGAGTACAGTCTCTGCGGCGTTGCAGACACTTGGTCTGTGGATCTTTGAGTTCATCACAATTGGAAGAGCTTTAGCTAGATCAGCCGATGCATCCACATAAACGTGACAGACGCCAGCACCTGTCTCAATTGTTGGCACTGTTGCTTCATCGACGACCATACGAATGAGGGCGGCACTTCCACGCGGAATAACAAGATCAACTTTTCCACGAGCGGTAAGGAGCGCTTGAACCGTTGCGCGATCATCGGATGGAACTAACTGAATGACATCTGGTGAGATTTTCGTCTTTGCTAGCGCAGATCTTATGACATCAATAAGAACTTTATTGCTCGCTTCGGCTGAAGATGAGCCGCGAAGAAGCGCTGCATTTCCAGACATCAATAGAATCACAGCGGCATCAACGGTCACATTTGGTCTGGCTTCATAGACCATTCCAATAACTCCAAATGGAACGCTCATCTGTTCGAGTTCAAGGCCGTTGGG
>CANLFL010000051.1 GCA_947489825.1 Candidatus Nanopelagicaceae bacterium | reverse complement strand
TGAGATCGTTAAAGGCGAGAACATTTTCATTGCGATAAATAATCTCGGCAGGGATCTGACCCTCAATAATCTTGCAGAAGATGCACTCTGGATCTAGCGTCATAAGAAAAGGGTACTGCTCTACCAACTCTTAAGAAGTGTTTGTACGGCGGCAAGTCCAGCAATTCCTGCATGAGCGCTGCGAAATATAGGTCTACCCATCAGGGCAATCTTTGCTCCACTTGCGGTGAATGCATCGAGCTCTTCATCTGTGATTCCGCCTTCTGGACCAATGATGATGAGAGCTTTCTTAACTGTAGGTGCTGTCATCGCTGAGAGCTTGCTTGTTGCACTTTCGTGGAAGAGAACTGCAATATCGGTGCGCGCAATCTCATCAATTACCTGAGTGGTGGTGAGCGGACCAATAATTTCAGGAATTCGAAAACGCCTCGCCTGCTTACTTGCCTCACGCACAGTCACATCTAACTTATCTAAAGTCTTATCGGCTTTACCGATACTGCGTGCAGATGACCAGAAGACGATGCGATCTGCTCCCGCTTCCGTCAGCAACCCTGCACACTCTTTTAAGCGATCACCCTTGGGAAGTGCCTGAATGACTGTGTACTCAATTTCAAGTGGCTCTTGAAACTCACTCTCGAGGACTTCACATTGCATTGATTTCTTAGCAACTTCAATTGCCTTTACCGTTGAAAAGCTACCTTTGCCGTCACTAAGCCAGAAGATTTCGCCTGGCCCTGTGCGTAGTACCCGGATCGCATGGAGGGCATCCTCATTATCAAAGGTGTACATCTGCCCCACCGTTGTTGGAAGGTCATCAACGAAGAAAAGGGTGCGCATTTAACGACCGAAGGAATCTCTAAATTTACCGAGGAAGCTTTGGTTCTTTCCCTTTGTATTGGAATCACCAGCGGCTTCACCACGCGATTTAGCGAATTCATTGAGCATCTTCTCTTGTTCGCGCGAAAGCTTTGTAGGCGTCATCACAACAATGTGCACGATCAGATCACCGCGGCTATTGCTGCGTAGTCGAGTCATGCCATGACCCTTAAGTGCAACTGTTGAACCTGTCTGTGTTCCTGGCTTTATTGCAATCTCTGATTGACCATCGAGAGTTTCAACGGTGATCTTGGTGCCAAGGGATGCTGAGGTAAAGGAGATCTCAACTTCCATATGCAAGGTATCTCCATCGCGAACCAAGAATTCATGCTCTTCTTCAACAATTTCTACGTAGAGATCTCCTGCTGGGCCTCCGCCTGCACCGACTTCACCACGACCAGCTAACTGCATGCGGTTACCAGTTTCAACGCCTGCCGGAATCTTTACTGGAATGTTTTGACGGGCACGTACGCGACCTTCACCGGCACATTCACGACATGGTTCTTGAATCACTGATCCAAATCCAGAACATGTACCGCAGGCACGTGATGTCATGACTTGGCCTAAGAATGATTTTTGAATCTGCTGGGTTTCACCGCGACCCTTACAGACCTGACACATTGATGGTGATGCACCTTTGGCACAACCCGAACCAGTACATGTAGGACAGACCACTGCGTTCTCAATAGTGAGCTCGCGATCAGTTCCAAAACATGCTTCAGCTAACGTCACTTGTACGCGAATGAGTGCATCTTGACCTTGGCGCATACGTGCACGTGGTCCGCGATTGCCGCCACCACCAAAGAAGGCATCCATGATGTCGCTAAATCCACCGAAACCTTGGCCGCCCCCGGAGCCACCGAAACCACCAAAACCCTGACCACCCATGTCATATTGCTGACGCTTCTGTGCATCACTTAACACTTCGTAAGCAGCGGTGACTTCTTTAAACTTATCTTGAACAGCAGGATCTGGATTTACATCAGGATGAAGCTCACGAGCAATCTTTCGATACGCCTTCTTAATTTCATCGGCAGATGCCTCGCGAGTAACGCCTAACATCTCGTACAAATCTGCCATTACTTATAGCTTCCCTCTGTAATAAATTGGCCCACATAACGGGCAACTGCACCAACTGCTGCCATTGAGCCAGCATAATCCATGCGCGTCGGTCCAAGAATTCCTAGTGCTCCAAATGGTGCCAAGCTATCTCCATAACCAATAGTGACAAGTGATGTGGTCTTTAAATTCTTCTCGTTCTGCTCAGAACCGATGCGCACCTTGACAGTATCTGCAGCATCACCAAGTAGGCGCAAGAGAACTACTTGCTCTTCGAGGGCTTCTAATACTGGGTGCATCGTTGTTGGAAAATCATCGCTAAATCGAGCCAGGTTCGCTGTTCCTGCCAAGACAACCTTCTCTTCAGCCTTCTCAATTGCCATTTCAATAACTGCTGAAACAATAAGTGAAATATCTCGACGATCTACTTGGCTATAACCTTCAATGATTCCTGAGATTCGCTCGGCAACTTCTGGCAGAGATTTCCCGGCCATCGCATTATTGAGCTGGGTACGAATACTTGCGATAAAGGGTTCCTGCACATCGCGAGTAAGTTCGATGACTCGCTGCTCGACGCGACCAGAATCGGTAATCAAGATCATCATGATACGAGATGTAGTCAGAGGAACAAGTTCCACGTGTCTGACTTTAGATTTAACAATCGATGGATATTGCACGACTGCAACTTGTTTAGTCACATCGGCCAATAAGCGAACGGTGCGCATAACAACATCATCAAGATCCTGTGCACCTTCAAGAAAGGATTCAATGGCACGACGTTCTGGTGCTGACAGTGGCTTGACCTCTGCCAACTTATCTACAAAGACTCGATATCCGCGGTCGGTGGGGATACGTCCTGCACTTGTATGAGGTGCGGTGATCAGACCTTCTTCTTCGAGAAGTGCCATCTCGTTACGAATAGTTGCAGGAGAGACTCCGAGTTCGTGGCGATCTGCAATTGCTTTTGAACCTACTGGCTCTTGTGTTGCCACATATTCATCAACGATTGCGCGAAGGATTTCTAGTCGGCGAGTTGATGTTGTCATAGCAAAGTAAGTTTCTCTGTGGCTTTACTTATTGAGTACGAGTGCGATAGAGATCAAGGTGAGCAGGAAGAAGGCGGGGATCGCGGTGCGCAACTTATTTGCCCTGAAATGTGTATAGACCGCGCCTGCCATCACTACCCAGAGTCCAACAAGTGGGAAGAAGAGCATCCAATTCCACTTCATACTGATGATCAAGCCAAGTGCCAGAAGAGTCTCAGAGGATCCGACTATGCGAGCAAACCAGTCTGGAACATTAACCTCACGAGTACCTGAAAGTCCTTTGTCGTTACCGCTAGCTTTAGAAAGCCCAGAGATCGCAAAAATAACTGCAAGAAAAGCGATGATGATTATAAGTGCGGTACTCATATGGCTAAAGGTACTACAGCGTCCCTACGCGAGTAGATCGGCCACGATGCGATCGGCGATAAGGCGACCAGTCGCGGTAAGGATTAAAGATTCTGGCGCATCGATGACCTGATCGGCTCTGATGTACTCAGCCATCCGCTCGTACTGCGCCACGGTCAATGCGTTCTTAGCAATTCCTGTGCGAAGACGACTTGCAAGCATGATGTATTCACTTTTGCGTTGCTCATCGGTGAGCTCTTCTGAATCTGCAATCGGTGAGAGGCCATCAAAGAGTCTCTGCTTATATGCGGTGGGATGTTTGATATTCCAGAATCGTTTGCGATCAATATGTGAATGTGCACCTGGTCCAAGGCCCCACCAATTAGCTGATTTCCAATACGCAATATTGTGGCGACATTCATGACCGGGCTTTGCCCAGTTTGAGAGTTCGTACCATTTCAAACCTTTAAATCCACATGCTTGATCAATGTAGAGATACATATCTGCCATCAAGTCATCATCAGGGGAAGCAACATCACCCCGTTTAATCTGTGCCGCAAGCTTTGTTCCTTCTTCAATAATCAGCGCATATGCACTTATGTGATCAACACCAAGATTAAGCGCCTCTGTCACTGTTGATTGCCAATCTTTGAGGCTCTCCCCCGGAGTTCCGTAGATCAAATCAACACTCACTGATTGGAAACCAGCAGCGCGTGCCATATCAACTGCGCGCTTAACGTTCTCAGGATCGTGGGTGCGATCAAGGACTTTAAGAACATGGGTAGACGTTGATTGCATTCCAAATGAGATGCGGTTAAATCCGGCTGCGATATAGCCTTCTAGCTTTTCAGCGGTAACAGAATCAGGGTTAGCCTCAAGTGTTATTTCACAATCATCTGTGATGCAATTACGAGCCTTAATCGCTGTAATCACGCGACCTAGATCATGAGGTGGAATCAACGATGGAGTACCGCCGCCAAAGAAGATTGTGGGTACTTGATCTGTTGGGGCAAATTCAAGTTCTTTAAGGACCGCATCGATGTAATCACCTGAGACGATCTCAAGAGTTGCACCATCTTGTAGTTCTGAAGGTGTGTAAGTATTAAAGTCACAATATCCGCAGCGCTTTATGCAGTACGGAATGTGGACGTAGAAGGAGATCAACCTTCTGCTTTTCTAGCAGCTTTAATCTTCTCAATATCAGCATCCGTTGCAAGGGCGGCCACGAATGCCTCCTGTGGAACTTCAACGCGTCCCACCATCTTCATGCGCTTCTTTCCTTCTTTCTGCTTCTCAAGAAGTTTGCGCTTACGTGAGATATCTCCGCCGTAACACTTTGCAAGAACATCTTTACGCATGGCGCGGATAGATTCGCGAGCAATAATGCGCGAACCGATCGCTGCCTGAATAGGAACTTCGAACTGTTGACGCGGGATAAGCTCACGTAGCTTGCCAGTCATCATCACACCGTAGGCATATGCCTTGTCGCGGTGAACGATTGCGCTAAATGCATCCACCGCTTCGCCCTGTAGCAAAATATCGACCTTTACAAGATTGCCTGGTTCATCGCCGATCTCTTCATAATCAAGGGAAGCGTAACCCTTTGTGCGGCTCTTGAGTTGATCAAAGAAGTCAAAGACGATCTCTGCAAGTGGCAATGTGTAGCGAATCTCCACCCGTTCTTCTGAGATGTAATCCATACCGAGCATTGTTCCGCGGCGATCCTGGCAGAGCTCCATGATGATTCCGATGAATTCAGAGGGAGCAAGGATCGTCGCTTTTACGATTGGTTCTTCAACAACGCTGATCTTTCCATCAGGAAATTCTGAAGGGTTGGTAACGACAAATTTCTTTCCATCTTCAAGAGTTACTTGATAGACCACGTTTGGCGCAGTTGAGATCAGTGAGATCTTTGATTCGCGCTCAAGTCGCTCGCGCACAATCTCCATATGTAATAGTCCTAGGAAGCCGCAGCGGAAACCAAAGCCAAGGGCTGCAGAGCTCTCTGGTTCATAGACAAGTGCGGCATCGTTGAGTTGTAACTTATCGAGAGCGTCACGTAACAATGGGAAGTCAGCACCATCTAGCGGGAAGAGACCAGCAAAGACCATTGGCTTTGGATCTTTGTATCCAGCTAGTGCAGTCTTAGTCGGATTTAAATATGTTGTGATCGTGTCACCAACTCGTGATTGGCGAACATCTTTTACGCCTGTGATCAGATAGCCCACTTCACCAACGCCAAGTCCCTTGCCGGGAAGTGGTTCCGGAGAGATGACTCCGACTTCGAGTGCTTCGTGGCGAACGCCAGTTGAAAACATTTGGATTTGTTCGCGTGGACTTAAGTGGCCATCGATCACGCGAACGTAGGTAACTACGCCACGATAGGCGTCATAGACAGAGTCAAAGATCAGCGCGCGTGCAGGTGCATCAGGATCTCCCACTGGTGCTGGAATCTGAGAAATGATTTGATCTAGTAGCTCTGCGACTCCATCGCCAGTCTTACCGGATACGCGAAGACAATCTTCTGGCTTACATCCGATGAGGTTGGCAAGTTCTTGCGCGAATTTATCTGGTTGTGCATTTGGTAGATCGATCTTATTAAGAACTGGAATAATTGTGAGGTTGTTTTCCATCGCCAAGTAAAGGTTGGCAAGTGTCTGGGCTTCAATTCCTTGTGCACAATCAACGAGCAGGACCGCGCCTTCACATGCGGCAAGCGAGCGCGATACCTCG
>CANLFL010000050.1 GCA_947489825.1 Candidatus Nanopelagicaceae bacterium | reverse complement strand
TTCATATTCACGTGGAGTAACAGCCTTGCCATCAAGATCAATAATCTCAATCGAGGATGGTGTGATCGTAATGATCTCATCCTGGCCTAGTTCGATTGCGCGCTTGGTGTAATCGATGAAGGCGGCAACATCTGAAGCCAAGAAATTCTCGCCATCACCGATTCCTGCAACAAGTGGTGAGTTACGACGTACGCCAACAATGCGCTCTGGATCATCTGCATGAACTGCGAGCAAGGTAAATGAGCCGCGCAAG
Organism: Candidatus Nanopelagicaceae bacterium; assembly: GCA_947489825.1. The sequence goes on along the minus strand of CANLFL010000050.1, from coordinate 5,854 downwards.
AGTTTGACCGCAGCACGCATTGCTTGGGTGAGATCTCCCCCGTGCTCTTTACGAAGATCAGAGAGCAAGTGAGCCACTGATTCAGTATCGGTATCGGAAGAGAATGCATGTCCGCGAGATTCAAGTTCTGTCTTAAGCTCTGAGTAATTCTCAATAATTCCATTATGGATAACGGCTAACTTGCCTTCGTTATCTACGTGAGGGTGAGCGTTACGATCTGTCGGTCCACCATGTGTTGCCCAACGTGTATGGCTAATCCCTGAATGCACTGTCGGGATATTTGGCGAGAGTACGCTCTCTAAGTTGGCAAGCTTTCCGGCACGCTTTTCAATAAAGAGCGATGTGGGAGTTCCGAGTGCGATACCTGCTGAATCATAGCCGCGGTATTCAAGTCTGCGAAGACCTTCAATAAGTGGTCCTATGGCAGATCGTGCGCCTGTGTATCCCACAATGCCGCACATCTATGGCTCTCCTTCTTTTCAATCCAAATTACAGAGCGAGTTCCTTCTTTACGACATCTGCAAGCGTTGTCGCAACTTCAGAGGCAAGGTTATCACTCGAGGCTTCAACCATCACTCTTACAAGGTTTTCAGTACCTGAGGCGCGCAGAAGTACGCGACCTGAAGAGCCCAACGTGGTTTCGGCGGCTATGACCGCATCAGAGATTGCCGAATTACTTGCTAACTTCTCTTTAGCTATGCCCTTGACGTTAATAAGTATTTGAGGAAAACGTGTCATCGCTGAAGCAAGCTCTGCCAGTGATTTCTTACTGCGTGCAACTTCTTGTGCGATAGCTAGCGCTGTCAAAAGTCCATCACCTGTATTCGCAAATTTACGCATAATGACATGGCCTGATTGTTCGCCACCTAGAACAAAATCTTTTTCGAGCATGCGCTCAAGTACATAGCGATCACCCACTGGAGTTGTTTCAACTGCGATGCCAGCTTCTTTCATTGCATGCATGAAACCTAAGTTGCTCATTACTGTACCCACGACGGTATCGGCCTTGAGTTCGCCGCTTGTCTTCATTCCAATGGCAAGAATGGTCATGATCATGTCGCCATCGACTTCATTACCTTGTGCATCCACTGCCAAGCAGCGATCAGCATCTCCATCGTGAGCTATTCCAAAGTCAGCACCTTCTTTGATGACGGCAGCTTTGAGGTTTGCAAGGTAGGTCGATCCACAATTGTCGTTAATGTTCCAGCCATCTGGGGTATTTGAAATTGCAACAACTGTGGCTCCTGCACGTGCGAGCGCATCTGGTGCAACATATGATGCCGCGCCATTTGCGCAATCAACAACGATCTTGAGGCCATCTAGACGGGTCGTCACCGAAGTCATTAAATGCTCGATGTACTTCTCTTTTGCACCTGTATCGTTGATGGCGCGACCCACACCGCCTCCTGTTGGGCGCTCCCATGGTTCACCGATGCGAGCTTCAATGAGTGCTTCGATTGAATCATCGAGTTTGCCGCCACCGCGGGCAAATAATTTGATTCCGTTATCTGGCATCGCATTATGTGAGGCCGAGATCATCACGCCAAGGTCTGCCTTTGTTGCGCCAACTAAGTATGAGATTGCAGGTGTAGGTAATACGCCAACGCGATAGACATCAACGCCGGCACTTGTAAGACCTGCAACAACTGCAGCCTCTAGAAATTCACCTGATGCCCGTGAATCTTGACCCACAATTGCGCGCGGGCGCACAGATTTATCGTGGAAACTTTCAACGAGAATATGTGCAGCAGCAACGGCTACATCGAGTGCGAGTTCAGCGGTAAGTATTTGGCCATTAGCCAAGCCGCGGATTCCATCTGTACCAAAAAGGGACATGAAGGCCGCCTTAAGTGAATTAACGCTTTGAGTATTGTGAACGCTTACGAGCCTTCTTAAGGCCGTACTTCTTGCGCTCAATCACACGTGCATCACGTGAGAGGAATCCAGCCTTCTTAAGTGCTGGACGGTGTGCTTCTTCATCGATCTCGTTCAGTGAACGAGCAACGCCAAGGCGAAGTGCGCCGGCTTGACCGGAGACTCCACCACCGTGGATGCGAGCAAAAACATCGTACTGACCCTCTGCACCTACTGTGCGAAGTGGCTCTGAAACTGATTGCTGGTGAACCTTATTTGGAAAATATGCTTCGAGTGTCTTGCCGTTGATTACCCAGCGACCTGTTCCAGGAATAAGTCGTACGCGAGCAACTGCTTCCTTACGGCGACCGGTGCCAGCACCAGGTGCCTGAATTGCTGGACGGTTTGTCGCAGGAGCAGGAGATGCTGAAGTGTACGAAGTAGGAATCTCGTTCTCGTCGAGATCTGCAAGTGTTGTGTTATCTGACATGTATTTAGATTCCCTTACTTAATGATCTGTGAAACTTGCTCGAATGTATATGGCTTTGGAGCTTGTGCTGCATGTGGATGTTCTGGTCCTGCATAAACTTTTAGCTTTCCAGCCATTTCGCGACCAAGACGGTTCTTAGGAAGCATTCCCTTGATCGCCTTTTCTACAGCGCGTGTTGGGTGCTTCTCAAGAAGTTCGCCGTAGACAGTTGAAGTTAAGCCACCTGGGAAACCTGAGTGTTGGTGTGCAAATTTTGTGAGCGCCTTGTTACCTGAAAGTGAAACCTTCTCGGCGTTGATAACGATGACGAAGTCACCCATATCCATATGTGCTGCGAAGGTTGGCTTATGCTTACCGCGAAGAAGAACAGCAGCGTGTGTTGCTAGACGACCAAGAACTACATCTTGTGCATCGATGACGTGCCATGCACGAACGACGTCGCCTGCTTTAGGACTATATGTACGCATGCTCTATTACCTTCTTCTTTTCGTTTGCTTCAAGGATTGACCTTCGGCGCCCGCTGGCGCAGGGGTGCAACTTTACCTTCCGCAGCGTGAGGGGTCAAAATGGCCTCAATCCCCGCTTGACCCTCAGCCCGACTAGGGGCTAAATCAGCCTCTTTTTCCAATAGTCAGCTTTGCTCGATCGATCATCTCTTGCTCTGATGGGTAATCAACCCGAGTAAGGCTTAAGCCTCGAGCGGGAAATACCAATGAATCACTGACACGCTCTTTATTGGCTAGTAACTCTGCCACCCATGAAGGATCTTTACGTCCATCTGCAACGCAGACAACGGCGCCAACTAAATTACGGACCATTGAGTAGCAGAAGGCATCTGCGACAACTTCGGCTACAAGTAGACCTATCTCATCGCGCTGCCATTGGTACTTTTCTAGGGTACGAATAGTTGTTCCACCCTCTTTAAATTTACAGAAGGCGGCAAAGTCATGGTGTCCCAGTAAAAGCGCGCTCGCCTTATTCATCAAGTCGGCATCAAGTGGGCGATACCAAGGAGCTAAGTCATAGCGAGACAGTGGCGGAATTACTTCATTTGCATCAAGAATCTTGTAGGTATAAGTGCGGCGCAGCGCTGAGAAGCGAGCATGAAATCCTTCAGGTGCATCACTAATTTCCATAATACGCACATCTTCATCGAGGATGCGATTGAGCTTGTAGCGCAGATCCGCATAGGAAAAACCATCAATGAATACAGTATCTGGAAGATCTACATGGATTACTTGCCCCGTTGCGTGAACGCCAGCATCGGTGCGACCGGCAACAATTGATTGGACCTCACCTCGTGATACTTGAGCGATTGCATGCTCAACGAGATCTTGGATGGTGCGGTGTTCGGGTTGAGTTGCCCAACCAAAGAAAGCGGTGCCGTCATAGGCAATATCTATCCGTAAACGACGAAACCCACTCTCGGGAAAGAGAGTGGGTTGCGCCATAAGAATTTACGCGGTTAAGGCGTATGAATTACTTATCTGTTACGAGTTCGATCACAGCCATAGGAGCGTTATCGCCCTTACGTGGACCGACTTTGGTGATACGTGTGTATCCACCTTCGCGTGTTGCAAATGTTGGTGCGATTGTTGTGAAGAGTGTGTGCACGACGCTCTTGTTAGCGATACGTGCCATTACTTCACGACGAGCCTGGAGATCGCCCTTCTTTGCGAAGGTAATCAACTTCTCTGCAAGTGGACGAAGACGCTTCGCCTTTGCTTCGGTCGTTGTGATCTTTCCATGCTCGAACAACTGCTCTGCAAGTGTACGAAGGATTAGACGCTCGTGGGATGGGCCTGAACCCAAACGAGGACCCTTAGTTGGCTTTGGCATGTCTCTTCTCCCTCTTAGTTTGCATCTGCATCAGAAAAATCTTCATCTGATGCGTTGTAGTTCTGATGTTGTGTTGGATCAAATCCAGCTGGGCTGTCCTTGAGAGACATTCCCATTGAGACAAGCTTTGCCTTGACCTCATCGATGGACTTTGAACCAAAATTGCGGATATCGAGAAGATCAGCCTCTGAACGGTTAACCAACTCTCCAACTGTGTGAATGCCTTCGCGCTTCAAGCAGTTATATGAACGAACTGTGAGATCGAGATCTTCGATTGGAAGAGCAAGATCTGCTGCAAGAGCTGCATCCATAACAGATGGCCCCATCTCGATACCTTCAGCATCGAGGTTAAGTTCGCGTGCAAGACCAAAGAGCTCAACAAGTGTGCGACCAGCCGATGCAACTGCATCGCGTGGCTTCATTGAAGGCTTTGTCTCAACGTCAACAACGAGACGATCGAAGTCTGTGCGCTGCTCGACGCGAGTTGCTTCAACCTTGTATGTCACCTTAAGTACTGGTGAATAGATTGAGTCAACTGGAATACGGCCGATTTCAGCTCCAGCTTGCTTGTTCTGTACTGCGGTGACGTATCCACGTCCACGCTCGACAGTAAGTTCGATCTCAAGGTTTGCCTTGTCGTTCAGGGTAGCAATGTGAAGTGTTGGGTTATGAACCTCAACGCCTGCAGGGACTGCAATGTCAGCACCTGTTACAGCGCCAGCACCCTTCTTACGAATGTAGACAACGCTTGGCTCATCGTTATCGCTTGCAAGCACCAAGTTCTTGATGTTCAACACGATATCAGTGAGGTCTTCCTTGACGCCTTCAAGAGTGGTGAACTCATGGAGGGCACCAGCAACGCGAATGCTTGTCACTGCTGCACCTGGAATAGATGAGAGCAATGTACGGCGCATTGAGTTGCCGAGTGTGTATCCAAAACCTGGCTCAAGCGGTTCAATGATGAATCGTGAGCGGTTCTCTGAGATTACTTCTTCACTGAGGGTGGGACGTTGCGCGATTAGCACAGTTGCTCCTCTTTCTTCTCGTGGAAATCCACTATTTGATTTCCTAGATTGGGGTCTTAAAAATTACTTGCTGTAGAGCTCAACGATCAGCTGTTCTTGAACTTGGGTGTCGATCACTGCGCGAGCAGGTAGACCGTGGATGATGATTCGCATCTGTGAACCAACAATTTCCATCCAAGCTGGAACTGACTTCTCACCGAGTTCTGCACTTGCAACGATGAAAGGTGTGAGGTCAAGTGACTTTGGAAGAACATCAATAATGTCCATCGCAGAGACGCGGAATGAAGGAATGTTTACCTTCTTACCGTTGACCAGGAAGTGACCGTGACGAACCAACTGGCGCGCCATGTCGCGGCTCTTTGCAAAGCCTGCACGGAATACGACGTTGTCGAGACGTGTCTCAAGAAGAATAAGTAGGTTTTCACCAGTCTTACCCTGCTTGCGGTTAGCCTCTTCGTAGTAGCCACGGAACTGCTTTTCAAGAACACCGTAGATACGTGCGCACTTTTGCTTCTCACGCATCTGCAATAGGTATTCAGATTCCTTTGAGCGTCCGCGACCATGTTGTCCTGGTGGATATGGACGTGATTCGATCGGACACTTTGGTCCATCGCACTTTGAGCCCTTAAGGAAGAGCTTTACTTTT
>CANLFL010000049.1 GCA_947489825.1 Candidatus Nanopelagicaceae bacterium | reverse complement strand
TGCATCTTTGTATTTGCATCGGTCTCTTTCCAGAAGTTATGGAAGATCACTGCTGCAAGTACCAATGTGATTGCGATCAAAAGTGCACCGAGATCGACGTATGTGCCGATGATGATCAAGATTCCGCCAACAAGGAAGAAGAGTCCACTTGCCATTACTCCGAGCTTTGCTGCTGGGAGCTTCTTGTACTGTGCATAGCCGGTCATTGCCTCAAGCTTTGCGAAGTGACCAATGCCTGATGCGATGAAGAGCGCTGCGAAGAGCACCTGACCAATGAATAGAACGACGTTCATATTTCTCCTTGATTTTCCTAATGGGGGGAGTCCAGCATCTGCGGACTCTCTTACTTACCCAGAGTAGGGCATGTAGTTGAAATTTCAACTATTTTCCCCTCCTTGTGCGTGGTGTGTTTCCTGCCCAGGCTTGCTCTTGTCAGGGGTGTGGGCTAGTTTTCGAACATCTGTTCGAATTACCCACATGTAAGAAAGAAGGCGTTAAAGATGTCAGTCCCGGAGATACGTCCATCTCATGAAGTCCTTGCAGATGGAGTGGGTGCACTAGCGACACCGATCGAGTTCACCTTTAAAGGTCGTCGCTTTCGTATCCATACCGTTCTCTCGCGCTGGTGTGAAGCAGGTGGATGGTGGAACCGGGTAAGTGATGGCATCTATCGCCCTGATGACGGAGCGCGTGCTTTATGGACGGTAGAAGCTGCACCGATTGGCGCAGTAACAACATTTGAAATCGAACGTGATGAAGCTACAGGGCAGTGGCTTATTAGGTCGGTCTAGGTAGCTCATGAGTTTTATCCATCTCCGCGTTGCTAGCGCTTTCTCTATGAAATATGGAACAACGCAGCCAGGCGATCTTGTCGAACAAGCGCGTGAATATGCGATGCCGGCACTTGCTCTGACAGATCGTGCAACTCTTTCGGGCGCTATTCGTTTTGCTAAGGCATGTGTGGCTAATGGTGTTGCACCGATTATTGGAATCAATCTACCGATAGAGATCACAGCTAGCGATAAGAAGGCTCCCGAAAAACGCGTGACTATTTTGGCACACGGTGATGGGGGATGGGCTCATCTTGTACGTTTTCTGACAGGGCTACATATCAATAAAGATGGCGGCAATACTCGTATTACCTTAGAGCTACTCGAAAAGTTCAGCGCACATAGCACCCACCTTCATCTTCTCCATGGCCCGCAATCACCACTGAGTTATGAGTTAGCTGCCCACCATCCTGAGCGGGCCCTTGATCTCTTTAACGCTACTCGTGAATTCTTTGCAGATCACGCCATCGAATGCGTCTCTCATCTGGTGGCAGGTAATGGGCCAGGCTCTACGGCTCACGCTGCCAGGTCGCTGGTCTTTGCGCGCGATCACGATATTGATGCGGTGATTACTAATGCAGTACGGATGCGCAGTCGCAGTGATGGTCCGATTGCAGATCTCTTAGATTGCGCTCGCCAACTCGTTCCACTGGATTACCGACATATTGAACGTCGCAACGCTGAAGGTTATTTAAAGAGCAGCCAAGAGATGACACTTGTTGCAACAGAGATAGCGCGTGCAGCAGGGGAGGCGACCCCGCGAGCACTGTTAAAAACTACGCGCGAATGGGCAGAGCGCGCTCTACTTTCTCCAGCACGCGATATTGGTCTTGGTGGAATTCATCTACCAGAGCCTCATATTGTTGGCGCCACATCGCAGAGCTCAATGCGCACACTTTTGCGTTCGCGGGTAGAGGCTGGAATCCATTGGCGTTATAACGCAAATGCTGATGTGAAAGCTGCTCGCATTCGTTTAGATGATGAGTTAGCAACAGTTGCATCCCTTGGTTACGAGTCTTACTTTCTTACCGTTGCAGATATTGCACAGATGGCACGCGATCAAGGAATACGCGTTGCAGCACGAGGCAGCGGTGCTGGTTCACTCATCTGCCATCTGCTCGGTATTTCAGGGGTAGATCCGATGCGCCACGGGCTTCTCATGGAGCGCTTCTGTTCACCGTTACGCGCAGCCCTTCCTGATATTGATATTGATGTGGAATCAGATCGCCGCCTTGAGATTTATCAGATGGTCTTTGATCGCTATGGATCGCAATCACTGCAAGAGCCAGGTGCTATCTCGCGCGCTGCAACAGTTGCGATGTTTGATACCTACCGTGCCCGCCATGCAATCCGCGATACTGGTGCTGCGCTGGGGCTGCCAGCTGCTGAGATTGATCTTTTAGCTAAGGCGATGCCACATGTACGTGCCCGCAATATCCAGGCAGTGCTGCAATCGCTACCTGAACTTAAAACCCTCAATACTTCAGCGCCGCTAATGGCGATGACGGTAGCTCTTGCACAAGAGCTCGATGGTCTTCCACGCCACCTTGCAATGCATCCTTGCGCAATTGTTCTCTCCGATGGCGGGCTCTTAGATCGCATCCCGCTACATATCAATGCCAGCGGATTTCCTATGGTCGAATTCGATAAAGATGATGTCGAAGATATTGGCCTTCTTAAACTCGATATCTTGGGTGTGCGAATGCAATCAACGATTGCTTACGCGCTAGCTGAAATTGAGAAAACACAGGAGAAGAAGATCGATATCGATGCCATCTCACTCGATGATGATCAGACCTATAAGTTGATTCAATCCACGCGAACCTTAGGAATATTTCAGATCGAAAGTCCGGGACAACGTGAGTTAGTGGGAAAGCTAAATCCTCGATCATTTAACGATCTGATTATCGATATCTCTCTCTTTCGCCCAGGGCCAGTAAAGAGCGACATGATCGCTCCCTTTCTCAACTCACGTCATGGCTTTACTACAGCCGATGTCATTCACCCTGATTTAGCACCAATTCTGCAAGAGACAGAAGGTGTTGTTGTCTTTCACGAGCAGGTGATCTCCATCATCGCAACGATGACAGGTATCTCATTGGCGGCAGCTGACGAAAAGCGACGATCGCTGGGGGATAAGGCTGGACAGCAAGAAGTCTGCGATTGGTTCTTTCCTGCTGCAACGCAGAAGGGATACCCGCTTGCTGTCATCACCAAGGTCTGGGAGATCTTGCGCGCTTTTGCATCCTTTGGATTCTGCAAGGCACATGCTGCAGCTTTTGCACTCCCTACCTATCAATCGGCATGGCTAAAAACTCACTACCAGGCAGAGTTTATTGCCGGTGTTCTCACCCATGATCCAGGGATGTATCCCAAGCGTTTAATCCTTGATGAGGCGCGACAGATGGGAATTGTTTTAGCACCCCTTGATGTCAATAAATCCGATTCAACATATCGCGTGGAAGAGCACGAAGGTGCACAAGCAATTCGTATCGCTCTCTCAACTATCTCTGGCATTAGCGATCAAGAGACCACCTTAATTATTAAAGGCCGTCCCTATATCGATATTGCCGATTTCATCGCCCGAAGCGGTGCCTCAACACCCGTCACCGAATCGCTCATTCTTACTGGTGGCTTTGATGAACTTCACTCGATTGGTACTGGCGAGATTAACCATCGTGATCTTTTATTACACCTGAATGATATTGAGAAATCACACTCTGCACGAAGTGGCAAGAAAGGTATCGGCGGCGCGCAGATGACATTTGGTTTTACACCTCCTGCGCTGATCTCAAGTGGGCTACCTGATATCACCAGCAACGAGCGAGTACGTCATGAGGTAGAACGGTTAGGTATGGATATCACTCATCACATGCTTGAGTTCTATGCTCCATTTCTCAATGCAATGGGTGCAGTGCGTTCGTGCGATCTTCTTGCTCAGCGCTCAGGGGCCGAAGTTTTAGTTGCTGGAGTAAAGGTTGCGTTGCAGACTCCACCCATTCGCTCTGGGCGACGCGTGATCTTTCTGACTCTCGATGATGGATATGGCTGCAGCGATTGCACCTTCTTTAGCGATGTGCAGACAAGTAGCGCAGGACTTCTCTACTCGACATCGCTGATTCTTGTGCGTGGAGTTACCCGGCGTACAGGAGAACGCGGCATTTCTATACGCGCCACAGGGGCGTGGGATCTACGTAACGCCTATGAGAAATGGCAGAACAGTAAGGTAGCTATATGAGTGGCGAGCACGAATCCACAATCCTGCATGTGGATATGGATGCATTCTTTGCATCCGTCACTGAACGCGATCATCCAGAGCTCAAAGGCAAGGCAGTTGTAATTGGCGCAGGAGTGCGCGGTGTTGTGACATCTGCAAATTACGAAGCACGTAAATTCGGAATTAAAGCTGCGATGCCGGTAGGACGCGCGCAAAGGTTGGCACCGCACGCAATCTTCATTCCTCCCGACCATAAGCGCTATAGCGAAGTATCAGAGCACATCATGGAGATCTTTCACTCCTTCACACCCCTTGTCGAACCAATCTCACTAGATGAGGCATTCCTTGATGTGACAAAGGCGCGACGCCTACTGGGAGATGGTCGGGCGATCGCTACTGCAATTCGTGCAAAGGTAGAAGCGCAAGAAGGAATCACATGCTCTGTCGGTATTGCATCCTCTAAGTTCATTGCAAAGCTAGCATCGCAACGATGTAAGCCAAATGGGATCTTGGAAATTCCTACAGATCGCGTACTCACATTTTTGCATCCACTACCAGTCTCTGCACTATGGGGAGTTGGACCAAAGACCAATGAAGCCCTCGAACGCCTTGGACTTCACACCGTAGGAGATATTGCACAGACGCCACAACAAACTCTGATTCGCGCACTAGGTCAGGCAGCAGGTGAGTCACTCTATGAACTTGCATGGGGCAGAGATGATCGCGATGTGATTCCAGAAGAACCCGATAAGAGCATTAGTGCTGCCGAAACATTTGATCGCGATATAGATGACCCCGAAATAGTTGCAAAAGAGATTTTGCGAATGTGCGAACGAGCTTCCTCTCGCATGCGTGAACGTTCGCTCTTTGCTAAGACGATCACTCTCAAAGTTCGATTTGCAGATTTCACTACGGTCAATAGATCAAAGACTCTGCCGCTACCAATAGATACAACCCATGAGATCTACGAGGTAGCTAAGGCTCTCTATGAAGCGCTCTCGATTGAGCGTGCTCGGATTCGACTTGTGGGTGTGAGCCTAGAAAACCTCCATACCGACACCCATGAGCAGCTGGTCTTAGGAGCACGTGAGTCGAGTTGGCGCGAGCTGCAGGGGGGAATTGACGCTGCCAAAGCGCGCTTTGGGGGCAATAGCGTGCGGCCGGGGCGCTTGATTGATGATAGTGATGAATAACAAGGGGCCACGAGTAGCCCTATCGAAAAAGTTGTTCTAGAGTATCTATATGCCACTCTCCGAGCACGAAAGACGCTTACTGGCGCAGATGGAAGAAGCCCTCGCCGTTGATGACCCACGTCTTGTTAGCGCGATGTCGGGTTCCTCTGGGGTTTCACGCAATCGGCTTGGCCTTGGGGTTGCCCTGTTAATTGCTGGCCTGGCAACTCTCTTTGGTGGGCTGATTGCTCAAATCACGATTGTTGGCCTAGGCGGATTTCTCATCGCCCTGACCGGATCAGTCCTGGTCTATCGCGCAGTCACAACCCCTGGCGCTCTCGTTCCAGCGTCCTCACAAGGCTCAGAGAAGGCTCCACGCGCTCGCAAGAGGCTCGGCGACCGTCTGCAGGACCGTTGGGATCAGCGAAACTTCGAATAAGCCTTACCTAGATTGCCTTCCAGCCCGCCCACAAGGCGGGCTTTTTTCATGCCGCGGCGGTGGGGAGAGGTGGGGCGAAAAAGGGGGAAGGGTGGGGAAGGGTGGTTGAAAAAGGAGGAAAGTGGAGTAAAGTGGGGGATTGAGCAGGGATACACGCTCAATCAGATTCAACCTTGGGCCAGACAATCAAGGGGATAGGGGGTAAAAGTTGTTTCTTGGCACTCATGAACCCCGCCTTGATGAAAAAGGTCGATTAATTCTTCCCGCGAAATTCCGCGAAGAACTTTCTGCAGGTCTTGTTATTACAAAAGGACAAGAACGTTGTCTCTACGTTTTTCCTTCAACTGAATTTGAAACTCTTACACAAACTCTGCGCCAAGCACCAGTTACTGCAAAAGCAGCTCGTGATTATCAGCGCGTGATGTTTGCCGGCGCACACGATGAAATTCCTGATCGTCAAGGTCGCGTAACTATTCCACAAGGTCTTCGTACATATGCAGGACTTGAAAAAGAGTGCGTTGTTATTGGTGCAAATACTCGCGTTGAAATTTGGGACGCAACTGCATGGAATGA
>CANLFL010000048.1 GCA_947489825.1 Candidatus Nanopelagicaceae bacterium | reverse complement strand
ATGCTGACGGCCTACATCCAATGAATCTTGGACGACTTGTTACTGGCTACGACGCACCTCTTCCCTGCACACCAAGAGGTATCGTTGAACTGCTCAGCTATTACAAGATAAATCTCAATGGAGCAGATGTTGTCGTGATTGGTCGCGGGCTCACTGTAGGTCGCCCATTGGGACTCTTGCTTTCTCGTCGCCAAGAAAATGCAACAGTAACTTTGACGCATACGGGAACAAAAGATCTTGTCTCCCATACTCAGCGCGCAGATATTGTTGTTGCTGCAATTGGTCAGGCACACTTCCTCAAGGCATCGATGATTAAAAAAGGTGCAGCACTTCTTGATGTGGGAATGTCTCGTACCTCTTAAGGGTTAGTGGGAGATATAGCTCCGAGTGCACACGAAGTTGCAGGTTTTATTGCACCAATGCCAGGCGGAGTTGGTCCCATGACTCGCGCCATGTTGCTACAGAACGTTGTTGAGTCGTGCGAAAAGAATTGACCGGTTATCGCGGCGTTGCATACGCGCTATTGATCATCGGTATCGTGGCCGGAGTCTTCTCATTTATCCGAGTGGGCTCACTCATTATTGCGACGGCGATGGCTCTAATTGTCCTCTCAGGGCGCAAGGATGCGCCTAGCCGCGGCGTAATTTCGACCTACCTACCGATTTTGATTGCAATCTCACTTTTTGCCATGGCAATTGCACTTCCGCGCGGGTTGTAGGCTTGCCCTAAATCGGGTGTAACAGCCAACATAACAAGTAAGAGGTCTCATACATGGCAAAGAAAGTCACAGTTGTCGGAAGCGGTTTCTACGGATCAACCACAGCACTTCGTCTAGCTGAATACAACATCTTCGATACCGTCGTCCTCACAGATATTCTCGAAGGTAAGCCTGAAGGTTTAGCGCTCGATATGAATCAATCACGATCAATCGAAGGCTTTGAGACAAAGATAATTGGAGCCACAACTACTGCAGATGGCGCAGGATACGAAGCCACTGCAAATTCAGATGTTGTCGTAATCACTGCCGGACTTCCACGCAAGCCTGGTATGAGCCGTATGGATTTGATTGGTGTGAACGCCGGCATCGTCCGCGGAGTCGCTGAAAATATTGCAAAACACTCACCTAATGCCGTCATCATTGTTGTTTCAAACCCACTTGATGAGATGACAGCGCTGACTCAGCTCGCGACATCATTTCCCAAGAACCGCGTGATGGGTCAGGCTGGAATGCTCGACACAGCGCGCTTCACAAACTTTGTTGCTGAAAAGCTTGGCGTAGCGGTCTCATCAGTTAAAACTCTGACCCTTGGTTCACATGGAGACACAATGGTTCCGGTCCCAAGCCGTTGCACAGTTGACGGTGTTGCACTCTCTGAGAAATTGTCTACTGAAGAAATTGCAGATCTTGTCGATCGCACACGTAATGGTGGCGCAGAAGTTGTCGCACTCCTTAAGACTGGCTCGGCCTACTACGCGCCATCAGCTGCAGCTGCCCGCATGGCAAAAGCTGTCATCGAAGATTCAGGCGCGATCATGCCAGTGTGTGCATGGGTTGATGGCGAATATGGAATCTCAGGTGTTTATCTCGGCGTAGAAGCAGCTATTGGACGCGAAGGTGTCAAGAAAGTTGTCGAAACTGCGCTTACCGATTCAGAGTTGGCTTCTCTCAAAGAGGCAGCAGAAGCGGTACGCACCAAGCAAGCAGATGTTCAGACACTTTAAGACTGACAAACAATAGGTAAAGGATAATCATGAGCAAGATCAAAGTTACAGGCACCGTTGTTGAGCTAGATGGCGATGAGATGACCCGCATCATCTGGCAATTTATCAAGGACTCGCTCATCCTTCCTTACCTCGATGTCAATCTTGAGTACTACGACCTAGGCATGGAACACCGCGATGCCACAGATGATCAGGTCACTATTGATTCAGCTCGTGCAATTCAAAAGCATGGCGTGGGCATCAAGTGCGCAACGATTACTCCTGATGAGGCTCGCGTAGAAGAGTTTGGTCTTAAGAAGATGTGGAAATCTCCTAATGGAACTATCCGCAATATTCTCGGTGGCGTAATCTTCCGCGAACCAATCATCATTAGCAATGTTCCACGTTTGGTTCCACACTGGACTAAGCCGATCGTCATTGGCCGCCATGCATTTGGCGATCAGTACAAGGCGACTGACATTAAGGTCCCTGGTCCAGGAAAGCTCACACTTTCATATGTACCAGAAGGTGGCGGAGAGCCCATGAACCTCGAAGTATTTGATTTCAAATCGTCAGGTGTAGCGATGGCGATGTATAACGTTGATGATTCAATCCGTGATTTTGCTCGCGCTTCATTAAATTACGGTCTTCTCCGTAAATTCCCTGTCTATCTCTCGACAAAGAACACAATTTTGAAGGCCTACGACGGTCGCTTTAAGGATATCTTCCAAGAGATTTTTGAAGCAGAGTTTAAGAAAGATTTCGATGCAGCTGGAATTTGGTATGAGCATCGCCTGATCGATGACATGGTCGCTATGTCACTTCGCATGGATGGTGGATATGTCTGGGCCTGCAAGAATTACGACGGTGATGTGCAGTCAGATACCGTCGCTCAAGGTTATGGCTCACTTGGTTTGATGACGTCAGTGTTGATGACTCCAGATGGAAAAATCTGTGAATCAGAGGCAGCCCACGGCACAGTGACTCGTCACTACCGCGATCACCAGGCTGGTAAGGCAACATCTACCAACCCAATCGCATCAATCTTTGCTTGGACTCAAGGTCTTGCACACCGCGCAAAGCTAGATAACAACGCTGAACTTGCGAAGTTCTCAAAGACTCTCGAGCGCGTATGCATTGAAACTGTCGAACAAGGAAAGATGACGAAGGATCTTGCCCTGCTCATCTCTAAGGAAGCGCCGTATCAAACAACACAAGAGTTCCTCAGTTCAATTGATGAGAATCTCAAGAAGGCGATGGCGTAATAGCCCTCAAGATTAAATAAAAAAGCCCGCCGGATCACCGGCGGGCTTTTTTATTGAGAGTTTATTACTTGGCTAGAGACGCTCTCCAGTTGTTGAACTAAAGAGGTGAACTGCACTCTGGTTAGCAGAGACAGTAACTGTCTGACCAGCGCGTGGTGGGTTCTTTGGATCCCAACGCACGATTACCTGAGCACCTTCATCGGTTGCATTTGCAAACTTCACTGATGAATCAGCTGGCTTTCCGTAGACGAATGCATCTGAGCCGAGCTCTTCAACAACTTCTACGAGAACTTCAAAACCAGAAGATGCAGGTGCAAATCCTTCTGGGCGGATACCGACGGTCACTGATGAGCCAGCAGATGCTGGTACAGCGATCTCAAGGCTTCCAAGCTTTGCCTTGCCGCCAACAACAGGTGCTGTAAGAAGGTTCATCGCAGGAGAGCCAATGAAACCTGCAACGAATGCATTTGCTGGGTTGTCGTAGAGATTGCGTGGTGTATCAACTTGCTGTAGGAGACCATCCTTAAGAACTGCAACGCGATCGCCCATGGTCATAGCTTCAACCTGGTCGTGTGTTACATAAACGGTGGTGATTCCAAGACGACGCTGCAGAGCAGCAATCTGTGTACGAGTTGCTACACGCAACTTCGCATCAAGGTTTGAGAGAGGCTCATCCATAAGGAAGACCTGAGGTTCGCGAACAATCGCACGACCCATAGCAACGCGCTGACGCTGTCCACCTGAAAGTGCCTTTGGCTTACGATCAAGATATGGCTCAAGGTCAAGCAACTTTGCAGCATCACGGACGCGCTTATCGCGCTCTTCCTTAGATTTTCCTGCGATCTTGAGAGCAAATCCCATGTTCTCAGCCACAGTCATGTGTGGGTAGAGCGCATAAGACTGGAAGACCATTGCGATGTCGCGATCTTTAGGTGCAACGTTTGTTACATCTTTATCGCCGATAAGAATACGACCACCATCAATCTCTTCCAGTCCGGCCAACATACGAAGTGATGTTGACTTTCCACAACCTGAAGGTCCAACAAGGACAAGGAACTCGCCATCGTTAACAACGAGGTTGAGCTTGTCGACTGCTGGCGAGGTTGTGCCTGGATAGGTGCGTGATGCGGTTTCAAATGTTACTGATGCCATGATAAGCAACTCCTTCTCCGGGCAGGTACGTGCCCGACGGTCCGAGGATGAAGGTGTCCACCGGTTGGTGAACGAGTGAAGGCTACGACAGGAAAGGGCGAAATGGAAGGGAACTCGGTAGACTTCTCCCATCATGGAGAGCCACTCGATTAGCTCACTTCTTGGCGATATAGGAATTGTTGCCCTTCTCATTGCCCTCGGAGGCCTCTTTGTCGCTGCCGAAATCGCCTTGATCTCCCTGCGCGAGAGCCAGATCAAACAGATCGCCTTAAAGGGAAAGCGCGGGGCTAAGGTCGCCCATTTAGCGTCCAATCCCAACCGTCTTCTTGGCGCTGTCCAGATCGGTGTCACGTTCTGTGGATTTTTATCAGCAGCCCTTGGCGCAGAGCGTCTGGGTGAATATGTCATTCCATGGCTTGAGGATCTAGGTCTTTCCAGTAACGCTGCTCGAGCACTTTCACTTGTTGGGCTCACCCTTGTCATTGCATATTTCTCGCTCGTCTTCGGCGAGCTTGTTCCGAAACGTCTTGCGCTCTCTCGAACAGAACCCATTGCACTGACATTTGCAGGGCTCATCGATGTGACTGCCAAATTGTTTAGACCCATCATCTGGCTCCTTTCCCATTCGACAAACTTTGTGGTTCGTATATTCGGAATAGATCCCAACGAGCAACGTAGCGCGATGTCAGAAGAAGAGTTACTTGACTTAGTGGCGGGCCATGCAGCCCTGACAGATGAAGAGCGAGATATTGTTGAAGAAGTTTTCAATGCATCCGAACGCCAAATTCATGAGGTGATGGTGCCGCGCACTGAAGTAGATTTCTTCGATGCCTCACTTACCGTTGGCAAGGCGATAAATCTTGCAATTGATAAGGCACACTCACGTTACCCAGTTGTCCGCGGCTCTACCGATGAAGTTATTGGATTTATCCATGTTCGCGATCTACTGGATACCACTCTCGTAAGCACGGGTGGCAAAATTCAAGAGCTAGTTCGTAGCGTGATGTTCTTACCTGGAACCAAAGGTGTGCTCCCAGCTCTGACTGAGATGCGTAATCAGCGTCAGCATTTTGCAATCGTTCTTGATGAATACGGTGGAACAGATGGCATCGTTACGCTGGAAGATCTTGTTGAGTGCCTTATTGGTGATATCCGCGATGAATATGATGGTGATGAGGAAGAGATCACCCTTGAAACACGCACAGGAGATTTTGAGGTCGACGGCCTAGTCTCTATTGAGGATCTACTCGATGATTCAGGGATCGAAATTCCTGAAGGGCCATACGAGACGGCAAGCGGCTTTGTTATGCACTTTCTAGGACGAATCCCTGTTGTAGGCGATGTGGTGAAGGTCAATGGAATTCGAATCGCTGTGCTGACAATGGAAGGCAAGCGCGCAGGGCGTCTATTGATCTCGCGGAAGTGATATTTCATGCGAGAATTACAGACATGAGTAAGAAGAGAGTTCTCTCGGGTATCCAACCCACCAGCGACTCTTTCCATCTCGGAAATTACCTGGGAGCAGTCAAGCAGTGGGTAGAGCTGCAAGACTCCCACGATACTTTTTACTGCATCGTCGATCTTCACGCGCTCACAGTAGAAACAGATCCAGCACTTCTGCGCCAGCGCACACTCGCTTCGGCGGCCCAACTTCTAGCACTTGGAATTTCGCCAGAAAAATCAACACTCTTTGTTCAATCTCAAGTTCCTCAACATAACCAACTTGGTTGGATTATGGAGTGCATGGCCGGATTTGGTGAAGCAAGCCGCATGACTCAGTTTAAAGATAAGTCAGCCAAGGCTGGATCTGATTCGGCGCGAGTAGGACTCTTTACATATCCAATGTTGCAGGCTGCAGATATTTTGCTCTACCAAGCAGATTTGGTTCCAGTTGGTGAAGATCAGCGACAACATATTGAACTCACCCGCGATTTAGCTGGGCGTTTTAATGCACGGTACGGTGAAACATTCCAACTCCCAGAGGCCTATATTTTAAAGGCTGGTGCAAAAATCAACGATATTCAGGACCCTACTTCAAAGATGAGTAAGTCTTCAGGTTCGGCTGCAGGTGTTATCGAGATTATGGATACCCCAGAAGCAAACTTAAAGAAGATTAAGTCTGCGATTACAGATGCTGGGCGAGAAGTGAGATTTGATCAGGCTGAAAAGCCAGGTATAAGTAATCTTCTTACTATCCATAGCACTTTAAGTGGCACCAGTATTGGTGACCTTGAAAAAGAGTTT
>CANLFL010000047.1 GCA_947489825.1 Candidatus Nanopelagicaceae bacterium | reverse complement strand
TAAAAATATTGCAGCATTATTTACCAAAATATCTAACGATCCACCTTTATTTAATGCCAAATCTATCGCTTTGCCACGAACGCTTTCATCGCAAACATCTCCGGCAACTATATGCAGGTTAGGATTATTTAAATCGTTTTGCATTTTTCCTAGCAAATTTTCATTTAAATCAAGAGCTACGACAGAAATCCCATCCTTTAAAAACCTGCGCACACATGCTGCGCCGATTCCAGATGCTCCACCAGTTACAATCGCGGTTCTTTTACCAGTCATCGTCAACCTCTCTTTGATTGAAAGATGTCCAAAATTTGATATTCCTGCAGACACATCAAATTACTGATTTGAGCGGAGACGAGGAGATTTGAACTCCTGAAGGCTTTTACACCTTACCTCGTTAGCAGTGAGTTGCGCCTGACCAGACTATGCGACTTCTTTACGCGGTCGGAGGTCGGAAAGTTCTGGCATCACACTCAGGAGATAGATTTCTTACTTTCTACTTCGCGAGAAGCGACATGAACTCTTCTACCGGAGTTGCTTCAAGTTTTGAGCGATTTAAACAGAGATCTAAAATCTCTTTCTGCTGATCTGCAGGATAAATTCGTGCCAGGTTGATTTTGAATTTCTCAAGCAGTAACGGGATTCCCTCTGTGCGGCGTCGCGCATGCCCGATTGGATATTCAACAACTTCTTCTCCAAGGACTGTGCCATCTGTAAAAGTAATAGTTATTGCATTTGCAATTGAGCGCTTAGAAGGATCGTGATAATCAAGGCTAAATGCAGAATCCTCAACGCAAGTAATCTTCTCTCGTAGTACGTCGATACGTGGATCTGCGGCGATTTCGTCTTCATAGTCACGTGCGGTTAAGCGCCCAAAAATGAGTGGTATTGCAACCATATATTGAATACAGTGATCACGGTCGGCAGGATTTCCGAGTGGTCCCTTCTTATCAATAATTCGAATACATGCCTCGTGAGTACGAATCGTTACCTTTGCAATGTCGGCCTCCGACTTGCCTGCATCCTTCATCTGTCCAAAGAGAGTCATCGCAGCTTCCACTGCTGTTTGTGAATGGAATTCAGCTGGAAAAGAGATTTTGAAGAGAATGTTTTCCATAACATATGAGCCATAGGAGCGTTGAAAGCTGAAATGCTTTCCACGGAAAAGCGAATCGTAGAAGCCCCATATCTTCGCAGTTAGCGCACTTGGATAGCCCATCTCTCCAACGCGCGCCATCAGTGCCAGTCGCACTGCACGTGAAGTTGCATCACCTGCTGCCCATGATTTGCGCGATCCCGCATTTGGGAAATGGCGATATGTTCGAAGTGCTTGACCATCAACCCAGGCAAGCGATACCGCATTAAGAGTCTGTTCGCGGGTAAGGTCCATCAATTGTGAGACAACTGCAGTAGATGCAACCTTGACCAAAATAACGTGATCAAGTCCAACTTTGTTGAAGGAGTTCTCTAGGGCAATACAGCCTTGGATTTCATGAGCCTTAATCATGGCGGTGAGGACATCCCGCATCACCAGTTTTTTTCCATTTCCAAATGATGGGTTTTGAGCAATCCAATCAGCAGTTGCAAGAATTGCGCCAAGATTATCTGACGGGTGTCCCCATTCGGCTGCCAGCCAAGTGTCATTGAAATCTAACCATCGAATCGCTGTCCCAATATTGAAGGCTCCTTGTACCGGATCTAGGCGAAATGATGTCCCGGGTACTCGTACCCCTTTATCAGTAACTATTCCAGGAACAAGTGGGCCTAAAAGTTTGGTGCAGGCGTCGTATTCAAGGGCTTCAAGACCGCACCCAATTGTGTCCATGAGGCAATTCCATGCAGTCTCATATGCGATATCTGAATTAATCTCATAATTCAATACATAATCGACGATATCGATAATTTCATTATCAAATTCTTGTGCTGGTCTTGCAATCTGTGATGACACGAAGTTATTCCTTTTCTTGTAACTATCGGCTTGAAATGGGGACGAACTCTAAATCTTCTGGACCTGTGTAATTAGCACTTGGGCGAATAATCTTGTTATCGATTCGTTGCTCAATTACGTGAGCAGACCATCCAGTGGTGCGTGCAATAACAAATATCGGAGTAAAGAATGCTGTGGGGATTCCCATTTGCTTATAGGCAACCGCAGAGAACCAATCAAGATTTGGGAACATATTTTTGACATCCCACATCACTGATTCAATGCGCTCAGCAACTTCATAAAGTGAGGTGGAGCCTTGGTCGACAGATAGATCGAAAGCAATCTTCTTAATAATTACATTTCGCGGATCTGAGACTGTATAGACGGGGTGACCAAAACCAATGACCACTTCCTTATTTCCAACGCGTTCCCGAATATCAGCTTCGGCTTGGTCTGGATTTGAGTAACGCTCTTGGATTTCAAGGGCGACTTCATTAGCGCCACCATGCTTAGGCCCACGCAACGCTCCGATTGCACCGGTAATTGCAGAGAAGAGATCTGAGCCAGTACCAGCTATCACTCGTCCAGCAAATGTTGAGGCATTGAATTCATGTTCTGCATACAAAATTAGTGAGGCATGCATTGATTTAACCCAGAGCTCACTGGCTGGCTTGCCGTGTAGCAAGTGAAGGAAGTGTCCACCGATTGAATCATCACCAGTTTCTAACGCAATTCGCTTTGAGCTATTGGCAAAGTGATACCAATAAAGGAGCATCGAAGGTAGACACGCAATGAGTTTGTCAGCAATTTCGCGTGCACCGTCAGTTGTATGCGAGTCATCTTCTGGCGTGACACAGCCAAGTGCTGAAACGCCCGAACGCATTACATCCATTGGATGGGCAGTTGCTGGAATCTGTTCCAAAATTGCTTTTACCTGCGACGGAAGTGAGCGAAGTCCTTGCAGTTTTTTCTTGTACGCCACTAATTGAGGAGCTGAAGGCAAAGTGCCATGTATAAGTAGATGCGCTACTTCTTCAAATTCACAATTTGCTGCAAGGTCTGCGATATCAAAGCCTCGGTAGTGCAAATCATTTCCACTCTTACCCACGCTACAAAGGGCTGTGTTGCCTGCACTAACACCTGAGAGCGCAACTGATTTCTTTGGTTTGAAATCTACCATGGGAGAACTGCTCCTTATTTTTCGTCGCGATATTGATCGAGCGCTTTTTCAAATGCGTGGTAGTTGATGCGTTCATATAGCTCTTCGCGACTTTGCATTGAGCTAATTACATTTGCTTGGGTTCCATCACTGCGAATGTGTTCATAGACATTTTCAGCCGCTTTATTCATTGCCCTAAAGGCTGAAAGTGGATACAAAATCATTCCAACGCCTTGGGCTGCTAACTGGTCACGGGTAAAGAGCGGGGTCAGCCCAAATTCAGTGATATTTGCAAGAATTGGTTTCTTTACAGCTTGAGCAAACTTCTTGTAATCATTTAGATCAGTAATTGCTTCTGGAAAAACTAAATCAGCACCCGCTTCAATGTAAGCAAGGGCGCGCTCTATTGCTAAATCAATACCTTCATTTGCAATAGCATCCGTGCGAGCCATAATCTGAAATGAGTCATCAGTACGAGCGTCTGCTGCTGCCTTAATTCGGTCAACCATTTCACTCTTAGTAACTATTTCCTTATTGGGGCGATGTCCGCACCGTTTAGCACCAACTTGATCTTCAATATGCATTCCCGCTGCACCAGCTTTTATCAAGTCTTTAACTGTCCGGCCAATATTGAAAGCTGAAGGCCCAAAACCAGTGTCAGCATCAACTAATAATGGCGTATCGCAAACGTTGGTGATGCGTCGTACATCAACTAAAACATCTTCAAGAGTTGTAATTCCTAAATCAGGCACTCCTAGAGAGCCAGCTGCAACCCCACCACCAGATAGATAGATTGCTCGATAGCCTGCTCGCTTGGCAAGGAGCGCATGATTGGCATTGATTGTTCCAACAATTTGCAATGGTTTTTCATCAGCAAGGGCTTGTCTAAATTTTGCACCAGCAGTTGGCATGGTCATGGCTAAAGTCTACACATTCAAACTTAGAGCCGCTAATGCACCGTTCACGATTGAACCTGAATCAAGATCATGAATCTTATAAAGATCATGAATTGTTCCTGATTGACCAAACACATCGACACCCATTGCTACTTGTGGCATACCGAGTGCTGAACCTAGCCATGCCATTGCATGCGACGCACCATCATGAATTGACACGATTGGCGCACGTTCCGTAAATATTGGACGTAATGCACCAGGAAAAGATGGAGTGCTTGCTGTACGAATCCCCTGTTTCAATGTCCGCTGCCAGCTGCCATAGAGGCGGCCAGGTGAAGTGATATCTACGACGTGTGCGATAACTCCTTCACTTGCTAACTCTTTCGCAGCTTCTAGAACTTCAGGCATAACTGCACCGGTACCAACGAGGTGAACTACTGGTGCATTTGCATCTTCAATAGTTACACCAGCAGTGTTACGACCATCTACTAGTCGATAAGCACCAGCTAATACTTGCGAGCGAAGGAGCGCCTCACCTAAGCGATCGCGGGCATCATTAAATGGAGTTTGATCTATTGGGCGAGTTGTAAGTCGGAAATAAAATGCCAATTCATTCGGTCTTAAATCTGGAGTTGTATCAACCTTGCTGCCAGCAACATGGGCGATTGCATCACAGAGCATCCAATCAAGAGCTTGAGCATATGCAGGCTCCATTAGAACTACCCCCGGTAATTCCATTCCAACTGATGGAGTAATTGTTGATTGATGTGCACCACCTTCAGGTGCAAGAGTTACACCCGATGGCGTTCCAGCAATAATAAATTTCGCACCTGAATAAACGCTATAAATAAATGCATCTAGGCCACGAAGAACAAATGGGTCATAGACGGTGCCGATTGGAATAAGTGGTTGGTTGGAATGATCATATGAAAGACCAAGCATCCCAAGAAGCATAAACAAATTCATTTCACTTATGCCAAGTTCTATATGTTGACCTGTAGGACCTTCGGCCCACTTGAGAATTGGATCTTCATTCCAACGGCGCAATTCTTTCGGGTGAAATACACCGGTACGGTTGATAAATCCACCGAGGTTGGTTGATGTTGCAACATCGGGCGCCGTAGTGACTAGGTATGGACGAATTGCTTCATCGCGACTAATTTCGCTGAGTACGCGACCAAATACTTCCTGAGTTGAGATTTTTCCTGTGCTTTTCGCATTTGTAGTTATCGGGATTTCGGCGTTTATTTGCGCAACAGGCTCCGGTCGCTTAAGAGCCGCACTGCGAAGTGCCAGGAATTTTCCAGCATCACTTGTTAGATCAAAGCCATCCCATTCATTTTCTAGCGTTCGTCCTGATTCTTTGCGCAATGCATCAATTTGTTCAACTTGCATCTGAGCTGAGTGATTGCGTGGGTCTCCCGCCATAGGCAGTCCCCATCCCTTTACGGTGTATGCAAATACAACACTTGGTCGATCATTTACGCCATCACATTCTTGAAAAGTTTCAACGAGAGATTCAATATTGTGACCACCGAGGTCACTGAGAATCTCAAAGAGTTTGGTATCGCTGTATTTCTTGAGGTGTTCTTCCACTCCCTTTGGTGCACCATCTAAGAATCGAGCACGTAAATCTTCTAACTTCTGGCCAAATAAAGACTGATATTGCTCGTTTGGAATATCGTCAAACCATTGCTTGAACAAATCGCTGCCGGGTGCTTGAAAGGCTTTCTTGAGTTTGGAGCCATATTTAACTTCAGCCACATGCCAACCAGCAGCTTCAAATTGTGCACGCCATTGTGCGATACGAATACCTGGAATAACTCTATCTAGCGATTGGCGATTAAAATCCACAACCCACATAACATTTCCAAGACCATCTGTTGCCGGATCTGCGACCGCTTCCCAAATATTTCCTTCATCGAGTTCGGCATCTCCTATGAGAGCGATAAAACGTGAAGCTGGTCGTGCACCAAAATGAGCATCAACATAGCGACGAGTAACTCCGGCGAAGAGTGGAGCAGCAGCACCGAGGCCGACAGAACCTGTAGAGAAATCGACTGTATCCGGATCTTTAGTTCGTGATGGATAACTTTGGAGACCACCAGCACTTCGTAGTGATGTGAGATATTTCTTATCCAAGTTTCCAAGCAAGTATTGGATTGAGTGGAATACAGGAGATGAGTGTGGCTTCACACTCACTCGATCATTCGCATCGAGATGATGGAAGTAAAGAGAAGTTAAAATTGAAATCATTGATGCACTAGACGCCTGGTGTCCTCCTACTTTGATTCCATCTATATTTGGGCGATCATGATTTGCATAATCAATCATCCGCACAGTGAGCCAGAGGGTGCGAGTTTGAATCTCTTCAAGTATTGCTAAATCTTTTTCAGATATTCCCATCAGAGAATGATATGGCTGGTTTAACTATCACAAAAGAGATGAATCTATTTAACTCGAATGTCCATAACTTAGAAATGTAGAGCGGAGACGAGGAGATTTGAACTCCTGAAGGCTTTTACACCTTACCTCGTTAGCAGTGAGGCGCACTCGACCGGGCTATGCGACGTCTCCAAGTACAAGTGTGAGTTTACAGGTATTTTTCTAGCGTGTGAAAC
>CANLFL010000046.1 GCA_947489825.1 Candidatus Nanopelagicaceae bacterium | reverse complement strand
GCACTGCTCGCTGTATTGATGTGGATGGCCGCGAAGTTCATTTTCTCTGTGATCTCTACGATGGTGAGCGCCATATTGCGCAATGTGTAATAAAGAGAAAGGCGGTGGAGCGAGTTTCTTACCTCGCACGCACCGCCGCTCAATCTCTAATTAATTAATTAATTTAAGTCTTACTTCTTTGTTGCGAAGAAAATCTCTGATATCTCATCGATCTTTGCGATCAATGTATCTGCAACTTTCACATCTTGAGTTCCCTTTGTGCCGGCTGCACCTGCGAGCTTTGTCGCCTCGTTAAAGAGTGAGTGCAACTGAGGGTATGCCTCAAAGTGTGGAGCCTTGAAGTAATCAGTCCAGAGAACCCAGAGGTGCTCTTTGACTGCATGTGAACGCTCTTCTTTGATAGCTACAGAGCGTGAACGGAAATCAGGATCTGTATTGGCTGCATATTTTTCCATGCAAGCTTTTACAGAGAGTGCTTCGATGCGTGCTTGAGCTGGATCATAGACGCCGCATGGAAGATCGCAGTGTGCGTAGACGGTAATTGTGGGCTTAAAAATGTTTTTCATGTGTGGCAGACTACCGCGCGTGAGACTTTTTAGCACCGTCAAAGTAGATGGCCTTTCTATGGCCCCAGTGTTTATTCCAGGCGATGTCCTCTACGTGCGATGGTTTTCGCGCAAGGGAGCCAAGGCTTCGGGTCTGAAAGTTAATGACATCGTGATTCTCGAACGCGATGAACAACCTGGTGTTTTCTACATTAAACGGATAGTCCAGATTGCCGCTGAAGGTATCTGGTGCAAGAGTGAAAATCCGAAGGGCACTGATTCAACAACGTGGGGATGGTTGCCGCCTCACGCGGTGAAGGCTAAGCATCTCTTCAGAGTAAAGAAAGCAAAGCGCGACGAGTAATTAGCGCGTCAGGCAACTATCGAGTGAATGCCTCATACATCAACGCTTTAGCCTCTTCCTCATGCAAATGGTGGTTACCAGTTGCAGGAGAAGCCGTTGCGCGACGTGAAATTCGACGCAGCGTGCGAGATCCAAATCCGTGACCACCGTGCGCCTCTGACGTACGAAGTGCAATGTATGACCATGGACCTTGGTTTGCAGGTTCATCTTGTACCCAGAGAAGATTTGCATTTGGATGCGCAGCAGCAACTGCTTGCATCTGGTCAATTGGAAGTGGATAGAGAAGTTCAACGCGTGCAATTGCGGTGGTGTGCTCTCCGAGACGATCACGCTCTGCAACCAAATCGTGATAAATCTTTCCAGAACAGAAGATCACACGTGTTGCATTCGTAACTTTCTCATCTGCAATTACAGGATGGAATGTTCCGGATGTGAAATCACTAAGTGATGATGCAGCTGCCTTGAGACGAAGCATTGACTTCGGAGTAAAGACAACCATCGGGCGTCGAGTTGGGTTGGCCATATGCCAGCGCAACAAGTGGAAATATGATGCTGGGCTAGATGGTTGCGCCACTGTCATATTCTGTTCAGCACAGAGTAGAAGGAAACGTTCGATACGTGCAGAAGAGTGATCTGGTCCTTGTCCTTCATAACCATGTGGAAGTAGAAGTACGACTGAAGAACGCTCGCCCCACTTCTGCAGAGCAGATGAAACAAACTCATCAATGATTGTCTGAGCACCATTGGCAAAGTCACCAAATTGGCCTTCCCACATCACAAGAGCCTCTGGGCGAATTACTGAATATCCGTACTCAAAGCCCATCGCAGCATATTCGGAGAGAAGTGAGTCAACAACGAAGAATTGATTCTCATCTGTAATCAGTGAGCGAAGCGGTGTCCACTCTTGCCCATTCTCTTTATCAATAACTACTGCATGACGGTTGCTAAATGTTCCACGTCGTGAATCTTGTCCAGCAACGCGAATTGGCCGGCCCGCCTTAAGAATTGAACCGAACGCTAAGAGCTCACCCATAGACCAATCGATGGTTCCATCGTTGAGCATCTCTACGCGCTTCTGTAATTGTGGAAGAAGTTTTGGATGCACGCTAAATCCTTCAGGAACTGCAACCTGTGTTGCGGCAATTTCTCGCGCTTCTGCTTCGGTAATTGCTGTAGCAACTGCCTCTGCAGCGGGAGCAACTGGAACCTTGAAGTTCTCATCGTGCTCAGGTTCGTGGTTATTAACTGATGCAAAGACTGCCTCGAGTTGGCTCTGGTAATCGGTTGCAATCTCTTCCGCCTCTTGCGGTGTAATGTCGCCACGACCAACGAGTGCTTCTGTATAAAGGGTACGAGTCGAACGCTTTGCATCAATAAGTTTGTACATCATTGGCTGAGTGAAGCTTGGCTCATCACCTTCGTTATGTCCGCGACGACGGTAACAGACCATGTCGATGACAACATCTTTATGGAAAGCTTGGCGATATTCAAATGCAATACGAGCAACGCGAACACATGCTTCTGGGTCATCACCGTTCACGTGGAATACAGGGGCCGAAATTATCTTCGCCATATCTGTTGAATAGTGAGATGTGCGAGAGGCATGTGGCGAAGTTGTAAATCCAACTTGGTTATTGATTACAACGTGGATCGTTCCACCTGTGCGATATCCCCGAAGTTGTGAGAGCTGAAGTACTTCAGCGTTTACACCCTGTCCTGCAAATGAAGCATCTCCATGAAGAAGAATTGGTAGAACTGAGAATGCATCCTTGATGTTCAGGAGATCTTGCTTAGCGCGAACAATGCCTTCAAGGACTGGGTTTACAGCCTCTAAGTGTGAAGGGTTTGCAGCGAGATAAATCTTTGTTGTTGCACCAGATTCTGCAGTGAATACGCCTTCTGTACCCAAGTGATACTTCACATCTCCGGAACCATGTACTTCGTTCTCGGCGTAGTGACCTTGGAATTCCTGGAAGATCTGGCCGTATGACTTGCCAGCAATATTTGCCAACATATTTAAACGTCCACGGTGTGGCATTCCGATACAGACCTCCTCTAAACCACTTTCGGCAGCTGCAGAGATGATGACATCGGTCAATGGAATAACGGATTCTCCTCCTTCGAGGGAGAAGCGCTTCTGGCCAACAAACTTAGTCTGCAAGAACGATTCAAATGCTTCTGCGCTATTGAGCGTACGCAAGATGCGGAGTTGTTCGTCACGATCTGGCTTTGTGAAACCGATCTCGACATGTTCTTGAATCCACTTTCGCTCTGCTGGATCATTGATGTACATATATTCAATTCCAATAGAGCGGCAATATGAGTCACGCAGGATTCCAAGAATGGTGCGCAGCTTCATAAACTTCTTACCACCAAAACCACCAGTAGCAAATTCACGATCAAGATCCCAGAGAGTTAATCCGTGAGTGACAACGTCAAGATCTGGATGTGAACGCTGCAAATATTCCAGCGGATCAACATCTGCCATCAAGTGGCCATAAGTTCGATATGCGTGGATTAATTGTTGTACACGAGCTGTCTTGTTGATCTCTTCATCGCGTGAGAAATCAAAATCGACAGACCAACGAATTGGTTGGTATGGAATACGAAGCGCTGTAAATATCTCATCATAGAAATCATCTGCGCCGAGAAGAAGTTCGTGGAGGCGGCGCAAGAAATCACCTGAGGTTGCACCTTGAATAATGCGGTGATCGTACGTACTTGTCAGCGTAATAACTTTGCTAATTGCATTGCGAGCAATTGTTTCCTCGCTTGCGCCTTGGAACTCCGCTGGATAATCCATCGCACCAACGCCAATAATTAAGCCCTGGCCTTGTACAAGACGTGGAACTGAGTGAACGGTTCCGATTGTTCCTGGGTTTGTGAGCGAGACTGTGGTTCCTGCGAAATCTTCAATTGTGAGAGTGCCTCCGCGCGCCTTACCGACAGTTGATTCATAAGAAGCCCAGAACTGGCCGAAATCAAGTGCTTCACAACCCTTAATTGATGGAACAAGGAGCTGACGTGAACCATCTGGCTTTGCAAGATCAATAGCGATACCAAGGTTGATATGTGTTGGTCGACCGATTGCAGGCTTGCCTTCTAACTCAGTAAAGAATGCATTCATCTCAGGCATCTGGCGAAGCGCCTTAATCATTGCGTAGGCGATGATGTGAGTGAATGAAACCTTGCCACCGCGCCCACGCTTTAAGTGGTTGTTAATAACTGTACGGTTATCAATCATAAGTTTTGCAGGAATTGCTCGCACTGATGTTGCAGTAGGAACGCTCAGCGATCCTTCCATGCTGGCAACTACACGACCTGCAACTCCGCGAAGAGGTTCAATCGTTGCTTCATCAGGTGTCGCCAAAACTGGAGCTGGTCGTACGACAGCCTGCGCAGGTGTTCGATATAAAGCAGATGCCGAAGCTGGTGGGGTTACAACTTGTTGATTTGCTGGTTGCTGAGTTACAACTGGTTGTGTGGCAACATCTGGTGCAGCTTGAGGAACTGGTTGTGCGGCTACAGCTGGTGCTGCTGGTTGACTTGCAACAGGTACAGAACTCTTAACTTGTGCAGACTTTGGAACTGGCGGAGTTCCACCTTTTGGTCCACCAGCTGCAGGTGCTGTGGTGGTTGCTGGAGTTACTGAACCTGGTGTTGTTGGTGAGTATGTTTTAAAGAATTCAATCCACTCAGCTGTGACAGAAGATGGATCGCTCTGGTAGCGCTCATACATCTCTTCAACGAGCCAATCATTTGCTCCGAAGTCTTGACCTGGTTGCGTAGCCGACACTGGCGCGCTCCTTATATATAAGTGAAAACGGTTCGTCCTACGCCTAAGACTATCGGCTCAAGCCGAGGCCATAAATCCTTGAAGGGGCGAGATAGCGCACAGTTGCCGCCCAAACCGCCCATGGCCTCGGCCCACATAGCCTTTAGCAGCCCCCGGCCCCGAAATTTCAGAGTGCGAGAAATTGCCACCGTTGGGAGAGTTACCGCATGAGCACTCCATCCTCGAGCCCTATTCCCACGGGAGCAACAGCCATCGTCACAGGTGGAAGTAGAGGACTCGGTTTTGAAGTAGCTGCTGGATTAGCAGCCCAGGGATATCAACTCACATTGATTGCAAAAGATCCGCAAGGTTTAGCTCAAGCCCGCGAAAAGTTAATTGCAGAATTTCCGCAATGTTCAGTCGCGACCTTTGCAATCGATTTCGAGGTAACAACAGCGATCGCGCTCGATCGCGCTCGCCAGCAACTTGCAGAGGTAAGAAGTTCCATAGCTACTCCGACCGCACTCGTCATTGCACATGCAGTCATGAGCGAGAAGATGTCAAAGACTTTGCGAACAACTGATGCAGAGTGGCGCCGTGTTATGGCAATCAATTTAGATTCAACATTTATGGTTGTTAACGAACTCGTCCCACCGATGGCAGAAGCCAGAGAAGGTCGCGTTGTAATTTTCTCCGCATGTCTTGGAAGAATGTCTGGTCCGGGAAATGTGGGAGGACTTGCACCGTATCGAATTAGTAAAGCCGGTGTAAATGCACTGGTACGAAACCTCGCACATGAAACTGGAATGGGTGCGCGAGGATTACTCGTCGACGCAATCTGTCCTAACCATTCGCGAACAGATATGGGTGGACCAGATGCACTTCGCAGTGCAGAAGAAGGTGCCGAGACAGCGCTCTGGTTGCTCGATAGACCTTTTAATCTGCAGAGTGAGAATAAAATTGAGCGAACAACGGGCGTACTTTGGGAAGATCACCAGATCGTTCCTTGGTAAGCCCAGCGCATTCTAAATCCGGAGGCCGCTGCTATTGAATTCGAAAAAAGGTAGTTATCCCGAAAAGCAAACCCCTTTATTGGGCTCAGGTAGGAAGCGAGTAGCGTCAAGGTTTTTGCATCTAGGCATGTTGAGCCAAGAACTATTCTGCTGAGCGATTTGGTATTCGGCGTAAAGATAATCAGCCATTTCATCTAGGAATGCCTCCTGAGGTTTTCCAAGATGCTTTTCAAAAGATTTTTTCCAGCCAAGACTTTCAATATCTCTCATCAGCTCCACCACACCCTTGAAGCCGATTTTTCCCACCAACCATTCGGTTAAGACGGCACCGAATTTGTAAGGCGTTCCATCGGTTGGCAGATTATCCGACCCGTCGTTGTAAGAGAGACGAGGAACTGTATTTTTCGAAATCCAAGTTGAGAAGTCATCTTTTGTCATAGCCTTTGTGGTACCGCTATAACCAGAGAACCAACCCTGCGAACGATGGCGGACGAAATATTGGGGGTCATTCATTGCCGCCACAAGAAGTCCGAAATACTCAGCAGATCCTTCCATAAACCAGACCGGATTTTCTCGGATGTAGTGGTTTCCAGATAGGTCAAACTGAATTTGGTGAAACCACTCATGTTCTATTCTTGGGAAAAAACCATCCGTCAAGAAAAACCTAGGCTCTAGAAGTACATAAGAATGCGTTACAGAAGCATTAGCAGATAGCTTCGGTGCCAAAATTGGCCGCCAGCTTCCTTCACTCTCATACGCTGCCGCCTGATAGATGAAATCTTTAATGCCTTGCTCGGCTTGTTTTCGACACCAATCCGGGGTGAAGAATGCTGAACGTGGAGCCATAACCTGACACTTCTCGACTATTTGATCCTTCATTGCAAGATCAAAATAAATTTTCGTGCGAGTTACCTTATGGAATCTCTCCCATT
>CANLFL010000045.1 GCA_947489825.1 Candidatus Nanopelagicaceae bacterium | reverse complement strand
TCTCGATGATGCTCTTGCAACAGTTGATGTTCTCCACGGAATAATCGAGCGAATGGGTACTTTTGGTATCACCACAATCAATCAAATGCTCAACGCCGGAGCTAAGAAGGCGCGACCAAAGATTGCGTCAAAGCAATCCACTTCTGCAGAAGAGCGGTAGTTGCTCCACTATCCACGGCCTTCTCTGCCTTTTTCAACCCTCGCGCAATTCGTTCATGCACATCAAGATCTTGCTCTCCTTCAAAGGCAGCGATGGCAGCAGCTGCATTTAATAAGACCGCATCTCGCGGAGCACCTTTCTCACCTGCGAAAATTGCGAGTGTAATTCGCGCATTTTCGGATGCATCTCCCCCGACAAGATCACTGACCGGTGCGCGAGAAATTCCAAAGTCAGAAGGCTCGATCAGATCACTTCGAATTTTGCCATTACCAATACTCAAAATTGAAGTGGTTGATGAAAGCGTTATTTCATCAAGTCCGTCATCGCCTCGAAAAACAAATCCGTCGACACCGCGGGTAGCCAGAACTTCTGCCATCACTAAATGCATTCGATCATCGGCAACACCGATTGCTGCGGCCTGAGGTTTTGCCGGATTCGCCAACGGCCCCAGGATGTTAAAAACAGTTGGAATACCTAGCTCTTTTCTGGCTGGAGCGGCAAAGCGCATCGCTGGATGAAAAATCGGGGCGAAGCAGAAACCTATTCCAAGCTCTCGCACTGTTCTTTCAACACCCTTGCCATCGAGAGTTATGGCAACACCTAAGGCCTCAAGTAGATCGCCAGAGCCAGATTTACTTGATGCTGCTCGATTACCGTGCTTCACAACTCGCGCACCGGCCGAGGCTGCGATGATTGCGGCAGTTGTGGAGATATTGATTGTGTGGGCTCCATCGCCACCTGTGCCCACAGTGTCGACAGCTCGTTCTGTAATGGAGATCGGAGCGCTATGAGCGAACATTTGATTAACAAGTGCTGAGACTTCTTCCGCCGTTTCGCCCTTATTTTTCAACGCAACTAAAAATGATTTGATCTCTGAGATATCTGCTTTACCAAGAAGAATCGTCTCCATCACCGAAGAGATTTCATGGGCTTCAAGATCGAGACCACTGACCAAGCGCTCTATATAGGAGCTCCACATTGTGGCTTCACCAACTCTCTACGGCAGAAGCGGATAGAGAAATTATGCCTTGATGCGCGCGATTGAGGAGCGCAATAAATCAGCGACAGTATGTGCCAAAGTAAATGGATCGATGGGATGAAGAACATTTGCTTCTGCTCGCGACCATGTCGCTAGCCACGCATCTTCCTTGCGGGCTGTCATCACCAAAACTGGCGGGCAGTTAAAGAGCTCATCTTTGAGTTGGCGCGCAACTCCCAAGCCGCCTTCAGGGGCTGACTCACCATCAAGGATAAAGAGATCAATTCCGTGATCGCCACTTCGAGCTTTGCCATCCACATAGAGGCGTAGAGCAGGGCCCGTAGCAAATTCGATAATTAAATGAGGCGCAAGATCTGAGGCGACGCGGGTTCCTAAAGCGGCTGCTACGTGGGCGCGGACCGTCACATCATCTGAATAGAGAACGATATTCAGGCGGCGAGAGGATTCTTGCGACATAGGCGCACTGTACCGCGACAGTTGGCCTAAGTGATGGTGACCCGTTTCACCTCAAAGATGGGCAAATAAGGGTGAGGTAGAGCCATATAAAGAGGTGAAAGGCTGCGATATCGGGAATAATCTCTTTCATGACAAGCACAGTCTCAAGCCCGGCATCCGAGCCAGTCTCGATGCATCGGATCACCAAGCCCAATGTTGTTGCGGTGGGCACGATCGTGTGGCTCTCGAGCGAGTTGATGTTTTTCGCGGCGCTCTTTGCAATGTACTTCACTACTCGCGCCGTGCAAGGTCCGGCGATCTGGCTCGAATCAACTGAATTTCTTAATATTCCTTTTGCGGCAATTAACACCACCGTTCTTGTTCTCTCATCTGTGACATGCCAATTTGGAGTCTTTGCGGCCGAGCGTTTCCAGAACAAACGCGAAGGTTCGCTCTTGCAATTCAACCGGTGGGGAATGCGCGAATGGTTCTCTCTCACATTCCTCATGGGAGCTTTCTTCATCGCCGGACAAATCTATGAGTATGCAGCCCTTGTCTCTGAGGGATTGACGCTCTCATCTAGCGCTTACGGTTCTGTTTTCTATCTTGCAACAGGTTTCCACGGGCTTCACGTAACGGGTGGTTTGATAGCTTTCCTCATTGTTTTGATCCGTGTTGCTAAGGCTCGTCGCTTCACACATCAACAGGCTACGACCACAATTGTTGTTTCTTATTACTGGCACTTCGTCGACGTTGTATGGATTGCGCTTTTTTCTGCGATCTATCTGATTAAGTAGATAGGGATATAGGTGAAGAATCTTTCGCGTTACCGTCGGCACAGAGCAGTTGCACCACTGCTATTGATCTTTGCCCTTCTGGGAATCGGAACTACATTTCAGGTAGCTGGCGCAGCAACGACTTCTCCGATGACCGCTGAAGAAAGAACTGCCGCAATTGCAGAAGGAAAAGAAATCTTCTTGAGAGGTTGCTCTTCTTGCCACGGATTAAATGCTGAGGGCGGCTCAATTGCACCCTCACTGATTGGCGTTGGCGCTGCCTCCGTCGACTTCCAGGTCGCTACCGGACGTATGCCGATGGCCGATATGAGCCAACAGGCTATGCGCAAAGATCCTGTTTACAACGACGAGGAAGTTGCAGCCCTCGCTGCCTACGTCTCCTCCCTTGCACCTGGCCCTGAAATTCCATCAGAAGGCATGCTCAACTACGAGCGTGACGGTGAAGTTGCAGAGGGTGGCGAACTCTTTCGTACCAACTGCGCGATGTGTCACAACTTTGCTGGACAGGGTGGTGCACTCTCACAAGGTAAATATGCGCCATCTGTCATGGGTGTAAAGCCTGTACACATCTATGAAGCCATGATTACTGGCCCGCAATCAATGCCAGTTTTTTCAGATAAAACACTTACTCCAAAAGAGAAACTCTCCATCATCAAGTGGATAAAGGCAGCAGAGAAAGAGCCACAACTTGGTGGAGTCGCACTCGGTCGTGTGGGCCCAGTAACTGAAGGACTTCTTGTATGGACACTCGGACTTGGACTGCTGATCGGTATTGCAGTCTGGCTAGCGGCGAAGGCGAAATAGGAAACTATGAGTAAAGAAATCCAAGCTATCCAAGATCCAGGTTTACCCGCGCATAAGTTGCGCCAAACTGATATTGATCCAAAGGCGGCAGACCGCGCAGAGCGCCAAGTAGCAATACTTTTCTTGCTCTCGGCGCTAAGTACCGTTCTCTTTATCTATTCCTACTTCTTCATCTCAACTGAGACATTTATCTTCATCCCCC
Organism: Candidatus Nanopelagicaceae bacterium; assembly: GCA_947489825.1. The sequence continues at coordinate 3,237 of CANLFL010000045.1, read as the reverse complement.
TTATGGGCGATCAAAATATTCATCAACTCTTATTAGGTGTCGGCTTAGCTTTCTCACTTCTCTTCATCGGACTCGGTGCAGTGCACTGGGCAAAGACACTGATGCCAGATCAGGAAGTCATCGCACACCGTCATGAACTCCGCTCACCTGATACCGAGCGCGAAGATTTTATTAAGGTAGCAAAAGAGGGTGCAGCTGCAGCAGGTTTAGGACGTCGCTCACTTATTAAGCGCAGCATGGGTTTAGCGCTCGGCCTTGTCGGTATCTCCCCTATCTTTCTTCTCCGTGACTTGGGACCAACCCCAGGCGATGAACTCAAGACAACCAGTTGGAAAGCTGGAACTCGCTTGGTGACAGATCCTGGTGACCGGCCTATTCGTCCTGAAGATCTCGAGGTTGGCGCAGTTGCCCAGACTCTTCCTGCGTTAGCACCCGGAAAAGATCACAGATCACTCAACGATATTGCTAAAGATGCGGTTCTTTTGATTCGTCTCCGCCCAGAAGAATTCAATCTCGATGCAGAGCGTCTTTCCTGGACGTATCAAGGAATCATCGCCTTTTCAAAAATTTGTTCACATATGGGATGCGCCGTTGCGCTCTACGAACAGAGCACTAAACACCTGCTCTGTCCATGTCATCAATCGACTTTCGATGTAACTCGCGCTGCAAAGGTAATCTTTGGACCTTCCGCACGGCCACTTCCTCAATTAGCAATTACAATTGATGACGAGGGTTATCTCGTTGCACAAGCACCGTTTAATGAGCCAGTCGGACCTAGTTTCTGGGGGAGATCTAAATGAGCGCACGTGAAAGAGTCGCGGGCAATGTCGCTAACTATGTAGATGAGCGCACAGGTGCTGCTGCATGGATGAAGAAGAATCTTCAGAAAGTCTTCCCTGATCACTGGTCCTTTATGCTCGGTGAAATTGCGCTCTACTCATTTGTTATTTTGCTCTTATCTGGAACCTTCTTGACCTTCTGGTTTGATCCATCAATGCGCGAAGTTGTCTACGAGGGCTCTTACGAACCACTCAAGGGGCTAGAGATGTCTGCCGCTTATGCATCCGCACTCGATATCTCTTTTGAGGTACGCGGCGGATTGTTGATGCGACAAATTCACCACTGGTCCGCTTTGATCTTTATGGCAGCAATCGTTGTCCACCTTCTTCGCGTTTTCTTTACGGGTGCATTCCGTAAGCCTCGTGAATTTAACTGGATCCTCGGAATTGGTCTTCTTACTCTTGGAATCGTTGAAGGGTTCTTGGGCTACTCACTTCCGGATGATCTTCTCTCAGGTACAGGTATTCGAATTGCCGAAGCTATTTTGCAGGCAATTCCACTGGTGGGTTCATACCTTTCATACTTCCTCTTCGGCGGAGTATTTCCGGGCGAAGCCTTTATCCCCCGTATCTACACAATTCACATTCTCTTACTTCCAGGAATCTTCCTTGCACTGATCACTGTGCACTTAATGTTGGTCTGGTACCAGAAGCACACGCAGTATCCAGGTCCAGGTCGTACAGAGAAGAACGTTGTTGGATATCCACTCATGCCTGTCTACATGGCTAAGGCTGGCGGATTCTTCTTCATCGTCTTTGGCGTCACCGCATTGCTTGGCGCAGTTGCATCCATCAACCCGATCTGGCTCTACGGCCCATATACACCGGGACAAATTTCAGCTGGCTCACAACCTGACTGGTACATGGGTTGGCTTGATGGTCTTGTTCGTATGGCGCCACCAATTGAGTTGATGATCTTCGGTTATACGCTCTCACTCAACATTTTGATTCCTGGTCTAATTATTCCTGGAATTCTCTTTACTGGAATGGCTCTCTATCCATTTATCGAGCAGTGGATCACTGGCGATAAGCGCGAGCATCATCTCCTTGATCGTCCACGAAATGCGCCAAACCGCACTGCTCTCGGTGCGATGGCACTTACCTTCATGATGATTGCTTTGATCAATGGTGGAAATGACATCATCGCTACCAACTTTGATCTCTCCATTAACCAGATCATGTGGTTTAGCCGTATCGGAATCATTGTTCTGCCACCAATCGCATTTGTCATCACAAAGAGACTCTGTCTCTCATTGCAACGTGCCGATCGCGAACTCGTTTTACATGGTCGCGAAACTGGACGTCTTGTCATGATGCCATCTGGTGAATTCGTTGAGGTGCACGAGCCAATTTCACCTGAAAAGGCCTGGCTCCTTACCCAACATGAACAGGTCGCTCCTCTCGAGCTTGAAGAGAAAGATGCGCGTGGCGTGCGTCGTTCAGGGCTGCTTAAGTCGAAGCTGAGAAAACGTTTTGCTATCGCTCACGCCGAGCAGGTTACTAAGCCAACGATGGAAGACCTTAAGGCAATCGAGCACCACTAAGGATTGGTGACTTCTCGCGCTCTTCCCTGTCGCACGACGAGTGCGACACCGGCGATGGTGACAAGAGTTCCAACAGCAGTAACGAGGCCTATCTTCTCCCCAAAGAGGAAGTAGGCCTCTACTGCTGTAACCGCTGGAACTAAGTAATACAACGATGAGACAGAGGCTGCACTCGATCGTGCTAGCAAGAAGTAGAGAATCAAAATTGCACCGATAGATAGCGCCACGATCAACCAGGTGAGTGAGAAGATAAAGGATGCATTCCAAGTAATCGATTGATCACCCTCAAAGATCAAAGCTAATGAACCCATAAGAATTCCTGTCGCAACATATTGCCATGATGTTCCGGAGAGGACTTCAACTCCTGATCCAAATTTCTTCTGGAGCAAGGTCCCTGATGTTCCTCCAAGGAGAGCGATAAATACTGCGATTACACCGTCCATGGGTAACCCTTGCTCTCCCGAGCTTTGCAACTTTGGAGTAATTACTAAAACCAATCCAGCTAAACCAAGTGCAAGTCCCAACCATTTGCGAGGTGAAAGCTTCTCTTGGAAAAAGATGGAAGAGAAGACTGACACTAGAACTGGTTGCAATGAGCAGATTAACGCTGTGATGCCTGCCGGCATTCCTTGCTTTACACCGTAGAAGCAACCACCCAAGTAAGCGCCATGGATTGTCACACCAACCAGAAAACTTTTACCAATAGTTGGAAGGTCGTGCATAAATCTCTTTGTTATTGCCAGTGAGATCAGAGCAAGTAGAACTGAAGCGATCGCCATTCTGACGGCTATGAAGGTAAATGGTGGTGCATATGGAATTCCATAACGTATTCCTGTGAAGCCCGTACTCCAGAG
>CANLFL010000044.1 GCA_947489825.1 Candidatus Nanopelagicaceae bacterium | reverse complement strand
TCGATTGCACGAACACCAGCCATTGCAAGTGGATTTCCGTTGAAAGTTCCAAAGTGCGCCATCTTGCCGTTTGTCACGTAATCCATGTACTTTTTCTTTCCACCGAATGCTGCAAGTGGAAGTCCGCCGCCGATAGATTTTGCAAGAGTGATCAAATCAGGTTGAACACCAAGACGAGCAGAGGCTCCATGTGCACCTGCTGTAAGTCCGGTCTTTACTTCGTCAAAGATAAGAATGACATCATACTTATCGCATAACGCACGGACACCTTCGAGGTATCCAGCATCTGGCAAGATAATTGCTAAGTTTTCAAGAACTGGTTCGACAATAAAGCAAGCTATTTTCGAAGAGTTCGCTTCGAACATTCGCTCAAGTGCACTGAGATTATTAAATGGAACTACGTAGATATCTCCTGGAACAAGATTGCTATCAATAGCCGGGATCGGATTCTCCGAATCGCCAATGACATCTAATGATGGCTTACTCGAAACTACAAATGGGTCATAGCTTCCGTGGTAGCCACCTTCGACCTTGAGCAGACCCATCTTGCCGCTGACAGATCTAGCAACACGGACTGCATACATCGTCGATTCAGTTCCTGAGTTGGTGAAGCGAACCTGGTCGATCCCGAATCGCTTACAGATGCGCTCTGCAGCATCTGTTGAAATAGGTGAAGGAGTTACAAAGAGCATTCCAGTGCGCAACGAAGATTGGACCTCTTCAACAACAATTGGGTTGAGGTGGCCGGCAAGCATTGCACCAAAGCCCATAGAGAGATCTAGGAGTTTGCGGCCATCGACATCGGTCATCCAGGCGCCCTCTGCTGAGGCAATTGAAATTGGATATGGATCCCAGTGCTGGAAGCTTGAGGTTACTCCGAGTGGCAAAGAATCAAAGGCGCGCTTACTTTCAGCCTCAGATGCCTTTGTGTTCTTGGTGAAAAGTTTCCATTCATCTGCCAAAACTTGAGCAACTCGCTCTGGCGATACCGGCCTTGAAACGATAGGGACATGTCTAAAGGTACTTGCGTGATGCATCTGCATCGTGGAATACATTTTAAAAGTCCAATTCGTTAGGACGTTATTATCTCCGATCTCTAAATAAGTTGCAACTAATGAACATTTCACGCGTGTTTTAACCTCAAGTAAGAAAAATTTTACCCATCGCAATGCGATAACGATACTTTTCATACTGCACGACTATAAAAGGCGATGTAGGGTCGCCTCTTATGAAAGCAAAGACCGCAGTCCCAGTAAATGAAGTGATTGCAATCCGCAGAAGTCCTCGTTCACTTGATGAAAGCGCACCAATTTCAGATACTGATCTCGTAGGGATATTAGAAGCTGCGCGATGGGCACCATCGGCATTTAATGGACAACCTTGGCGCTTCTTTGTAGGAAAGCGTGGTGACTCTACCTTCAATCAGATATTAGGTTCACTTGTTGAATTCAATCAAGGGTGGGCAAAGAATGCATCAGCGCTAATTCTTGTTGCTGCACAACCAACACGCGATGATGGTTCTATCCATGCTGACTACCAATTTGATTGCGGATTAGCAGTCGCCCAACTTGTTATTGAAACCCATGATCGTGGACTAGTTGCACATCAGATGACTGGCTTTGATAAAGATAAGGCGCGCAGCAATGTTGAGATGGCAAGTGAGCTCGTGCCCGTAGTGATTATCGCGATTGGACAACAAGGTAGCGCTGAGAAGTTACCTACCGCCTTGGCAGAGCGTGAGGTAGCACCACGTAGTCGCAAGCCATTGGAAGAGATCGTCGTTGTTGGGTTGCCAAAGCTTTAATTAAAAACGTGCTCTGATCTGCCACAAATCAGCGAAGACTGGCGCAAAGAGCGTACTGGCAAGATATTCAACCCCGCTTGAACCACCGGTTCCGATTTTTGATCCGATGGTGCGTTCGACCATCTTTACATGACGATAGCGCCACTCTTGTAGACCTTCATCGATATCTACAAGGCGTTCGCAGACCATCGCACTTTCAGGATCGTGTTTATGTACTGCAAGAAGAATTTCTTGAATCTCTTCATTGCTTTCATAATGTGTCTTTACATCGCGATTGAGGATGTGATTTGGGATGCCATGCCCGCGGTGATTGAGGTAGGCGAGAGTTGAATCCCAGAGACTTTTACGTGAAGTAATCGTTGCAATCTCAGCCTGATCTTTTGGTGGCAGATGTCCTGACATCCGTGAATCACGGCGGCCAAGGATCGCTTCAACTTTTCTAAACTGTACTGATTGAAAACCACTTGAGGATGCAAGATATCCACGAAAAGCATTAAATTGCAGGGGCGTCATCGTCTCCAAGATATCGATCTGTGTTACACAGACTTTAAGGATCGTGCGAATACGTCCCAAGATTGCAAGGCTGCGATGTGTATCGCCATCTTCTAATGATTGCTGAGCGGCTGTGAATTCGTGGATGAGTTGCTTAAACCAGAGCTCATATGTCTGATGGATAATAATAAAGAGCATCTCGTCATGTTCTGGCCCCTCTGAGAGAGGACGCTGTAGCCCTAAGAGTTCATCAATTGCCAAATATGAATTGTAGGAGAGCGCTGATTCGAATTCATTTCCTGAAGGATTACTCATGTGACTCTCGAATCTGATTCTTTGATTGTTTCGTATTGGCGTGTAGCAACGAGATCACGCATACGTTGGAAACCATCCCAGATCTCAACATATGAGGTCGGAAGGGGAGCTATTGCTAAACGGATTGAACTTGGCGTGCGGTAATCAGGAATAACGTTGGCAAATTGTCGAAGTGCCACACAGATTCGCGCTGCATCTGGATGACCGAGTGAAATGTGTCCGCCACGCTCGGATGCGGTGCGAGAGGTCAGCAGTGTAAATCCTAAATCTACAAGCCACGCATCGTAGAGCTCAATCATCATCTCTGTTCCGGTTGCAGCCTTCTGTGAGATGGCACCAATACCAGCTTCTTCAATCATGGAGAAGGCGGTCTTCACACAACGAAGACCGATGAGTGAGGGGGATGCAATCTGGAATCCGCGAATTCCATCTGCACGTTCAAAGACTGGCCCCATTCCAAATTGATCTCCTTGTGAGAACCACCCTTGAATTGGAACTTGTAACTCTGCCTGCACTCGCTTATTTACATATAACCACGCGGGAGATCCAGGGCCAGAGTTTCCATATTTATATGTACAACCAATTGCAATATCAACGCCATTCTTATCAAAATCCATCTCGATAGCACCGACTGCATGGCTGGCATCCCACAACAAGAACGCTCCGTGCTTGCGCACCAAATCTGTGAGAGATTTTATGTCGTTACGTGCACCTGATCGGTATTGAATAACTTCGAGAGTAACGAGAGCTACATCATCGCTTAAGTACTTCTCTAAAATTTCAGGGGTGATCCGTTCATTCTCGGCACTTCCTGGAGTTTCGTTATCAATAATAATTAACTTCAAACTAAATTGCTTTGCAATTCCCTCGAGGATGTAGCGATCTGTTGGAAAATTAGCGGCATCAATGATGATGGTCTTACGGCCAGGGCGTGCATGAATTGCAGCAAGAGCTAGCTGATAGAAATTCACCGATGTTGTATCGCAGACCAACACTTGACCAGCTGCTGCCCCTAGCGTTGCACGTCCAAGAAGATCTCCTGTTGGCTGCGCTTCATCAACCCAATGTCCCCACCCAGTGACAACTTCAGGCCCCCATTCGCGGGTCATAAAATCATTTACGGCAGTGACTGTGGCAAGAGGCAAGCGACCCAGTGAATTTCCATCCAAATAACAGATATCTGGATCTGAAATCATAAAAAGTGATTTAAATCCTTTAAGTGGATCCTTCTCATCGAGTGCAATTGCGTATTCGCGGTCTGTAACCATCATGGCGCAAAGGTACGCTTCTCCATTATGGCGCGCAATCTTGTAAATCTCGAAGGTATAAGTAAGGCCTTTGATATCCGCCCATTACTCACAAAAGTCTCCATTGGCGTCTCTGAAGGCGATCGAATCGGAATTGTTGGTCGAAATGGTGCTGGCAAGAGCACTCTTATGAAGATTATCGCTGGAATCGAAAAAGCGGATGAGGGACGAGTAACACAAGGAAATTCAGTGCGGGTAGGAATGCTTTTGCAAGTTGATGTGGCTGATAAAAACGCCACTGTTGGTGATCTCGTTATTGGCGATCGCGCTAAACATGAGTGGGCGAGCGATTCCAAGATTCGTGAAGTATTTACCGGTCTCTTTGGCGGATTCGATGACCACCTCTTTGAAAGAGTTTTTGTTACCTTATCAGGTGGAGAGAAGCGACGAGTTGGTTTAGCAAAGTTACTCATCGATGAACTAGATCTGATTATGCTCGATGAACCAACAAACCATCTTGATGTTGAAGGCGTTGATTGGCTTGCTCAACATCTAAATGCGCGAAAAGACCTAGCAGTATTAGTTGTAACGCACGATCGCTGGTTTCTTGATGCGGTAACAGATCGCACATGGGAAGTTGTTGGTGGAGCCCTGGAAGAGTATGACGGAGGATATTCGGCATATGTTTTGGCAAAGGCTGAGCGAGCCCGTCAGACAAGTGCGATGGATGCACGACGTAACCAACTTATCCGCAAAGAACTTGCCTGGCTTCGCCGTGGCGCACCAGCACAGACCGTAAAGCCAAAATTTCGTGTGGATGCAGCCAACGAGTTAATCAGTAGCGAACCTGCACCACGCGATAAAACAGAGTTGCTCAAATTCGCACTCAATCGTCTCGGACGTACCGTTTTGGAATATCAGCATGTAAAAATTACGGCAGGCGATAAAGAACTCATTAGCGAATTAACGTGGAATATCGGACCCGGTGACCGCTTTGGAATTGTTGGAATTAATGGCGCAGGTAAGACCACATTGATGCGCACCATGGCTGCAGAGTTAGAAGTTGCTGCAGGAAAATTAGTTACCGGCATTACCGTAAAGGTTGCTTTTCTTACTCAACACTTAGATGAACTCGACCCCACATGGCGCGTACTTGAAGCTGTTGAAAATGTGGCAAACCATATTGAGATTGGTAAGGGGAGAACACTTTCCGCTTCGCAGCTCTGCGAACGGCTGGGTTTTGATCGTGATGGTCAATGGACGCCGGTAGGAGATCTCTCTGGTGGCGAGAAACGACGCTTACAACTGACGAGACTTCTTATGGATTCCCCCAATGTATTGCTGCTTGATGAACCAACAAATGATTTCGATATCGAAACTCTTACAGAACTTGAAGATCTCTTGGATAGTTTCGGCGGAACTCTCATTGTGATTTCACACGATAGATACTTTCTTGAGCGCGTCTGTGATCGATTTGTAGGATTGCTTGGTGATGGCCAACTACGCGATCTTCCCCGTGGCGTCGATCAATATCTAGAGGATCGTGCACGTGCACTGAGAGGCGGATCTTCACAAGGTGAAAAGAAAGTTTCGTCCGCTCAGACTGAGCGACTCCTCAAAAAAGATTTGGCTAGGGTTGAACGGCAGATCGCGAAAGCACGCGAAAAACTTGTGTCGTTAAAGAGTGAGCAAAGCAAGGCTTCTTTTGATGCCAATCGCTTGATTGAGATTGCCAATGAGATCACCTCGATCGAATCTGAACTTGTTCAACGCGAAGAAGAGTGGCTCGAAACTACCCTTAAGCTGGATAGCTAAAGTAAAGTAGCCAGATGCAACATAAGCGATTGGATTTCCTAGCCGCTCTCTCTGGGGTCTTGATCGCTCTACAAGCTCGAGCAAATGGTGAACTATCGCACCGCTTAGGAAATGGTTTACAAGCAGCCCTCGTTTCTTTTATTTCTGGATTGATTATCATCGTTGTCATCACACTCTTTAACCCTTCAATTAAAGAAGGAGTACGAACTCTACGCAGAGCCGTTATTGCAAAAGCGATTCCGCCGTGGACGCTCTTTGCTGGAATGTTAGGTGCAAGTTTTGTAGCGGTACAGACTCAGATAGTTCCAATGATTGGCGTTGCGATCTATTCGGTAGCCGCGATCGCCGGTCAAAGTGCGATTTCGTTACTAGTTGATCGCATCGGATTAACCGGAGGCGGAAAGAAAGAGATCACGCCAAGACGCGTTACCGCAGCCTTTGTTACTGTATTTGCAGTTTTTATCTCTGTTGCTGATCGACTTGATGGAAAAGATTTATCGATTGCGGCGGTGATCCTCGGCGTTTTTGCAGGGGCTATCGTTGGTGTGCAGCGCGCCCTCAACGGCCAAATCAACGAGCATTCACAGCAAAGTTTCACGACTTCATTACTGAACTTTGCAATGGGAACTACTTTCTTACTCGTCCTTCTTCTCTTTGCGATGACTATGGGTGGCATGAGACTCTCGCCTCTACCTGCAGGACCTTGGTGGATTTATACAGGTGGAGGCATCGGCGTTCTCTATGTAGCTTTCACATCAACAATTGTGCAGCACCTTGGCGTACTTACATTTACCCTCATAAGCGTGGGCGGACAGTTGGCCGGATCCCTGCTGATTGATCTCTATTCACCAACAGATGGTGTCCAGGTCAGTATTTACTTAGTTTCCGGAATTGTTCTTACTTATCTCGGAGTACTTGTCGGTGGCGTACGAAATTCACAATTAAAGAGAGCAGCCACAGAGAAATAAAAACCCATCCGATAGAAACGGCAGATGTTTTAAC
>CANLFL010000043.1 GCA_947489825.1 Candidatus Nanopelagicaceae bacterium | reverse complement strand
GTTACCGAGAGCGGCCTTATCCAGAGATGCGATTTCACATGCATCGGCCATCAACCATTCGGCATCAGGAACAGAGTCCATTTTGAGCGCCTTAGGATCGCGATCGATGAGAAGAACTTGGTGGCCATTATCAAGAAGTTCGCGAGCAATAGCTCTACCAACATTTCCTGCTCCTGCAATTGCAATTCTCATGGGTGCTCCGTTGGTTCTTTAGCCAAAATTGCTTCGACTTCTGCGACTCGCGATGTTTCGATAATCATGTGGAGCAGATCGCCTTCCTGAAGCACTGTATGTTCATTAGGTACAAGGCCCTCAGCAAGGCGCGTGATGAATGCGACGCGAGCACTCGTTGAAGATTCGATATGAGTGATGGGAAGACCAAGCCACTTAGCGTGAGGATGCACCTCAGCGAGCTCAATTGTTCCTGTGGCATCACGCCACTCGCTGCGAGAACCTTCCGGAACTAGTCGACGCATGATTTGATCGGTAGCCCAAATAACTGTCGCAACCGTTGGAATTCCTAAACGCTGATAAATCTCAGCACGCCCTGGATCGTAGATACGAGCAACTACATTGCTAACGCCGTAAGTTTCGCGAGCAACTCGGGCCGCCAAAATATTTGAATTATCACCATTGCTTACAGCAGCAAAGGCATCTGCTGTCTCAATGCCTGCTTCAAGGAGAGTATCTCTATCAAAACCAATGCCGCTGATAGTGCGACCTTTGAAATCTGGACCCAATCGACGGAATGCTTCGCGTGATTGATCGATGATCGAGACGGTATGACCTTGCTCTTCAAGTTCGGTCGCCAAAGAGGAACCGACTCGACCGCAACCCATGATGACTACGTGCACAGGACATAACTTACCCCCTTAGGCTTACCTTTATGACATCCACGCCTCGCGCCGTCCTTTCTGCGGGGCAAATCATTCGGGTGACGATCGAAAAAGTGGCCCATGGTGGACACTTCATTGCCCGACACGAAGGCGCAGTCATATTCGTTCGACACGGTTTACCGGGTGAAGTTGTTGATGTGGCAATTACAAGCGTTGGATCTTCCTTTAATCGTGGAGATGTTGTCGCAGTCATACAAGCATCACCTGATCGGGTGGAAGCACCATGCCGCTATGCAAATCGCAATGGATGTGGTGGATGTGGTTTCCAACATGTGGAAATCTCTGCCCAACGAAAACTTAAAGAAGATGTCATCACTGAACAGTTTTCTCGTATTGCAAAGATGGATATTCGAGTTGAAGTCGAGGAAGTATCTCCATCACTGGGGTGGCGAACCCAAGCCATAATTGGAAGCGATAAAAAAGGGAGGGCTGGTTTCTATGCCTCTCGCACAAATACGATTATGGCAATTGACGACTGTTTAGTTCTCCACCCAGCGATTGACTATCCCACAATTCAATCTCAAAGCTGGGAGCCTGGTGCACGTATCCAAGTGAGCGCTTCAACCGATGGCTCTTCTCGAATCGTGGCCGGTGATCTGATCCAAGGTGAAAAGATTCAGAATTTTACAGTAAACGGTAAGAGCTACCAAGTAAGTCCTGATTCATTCTGGCAGAGCAATCTAAATGCTCCGTCTGTTCTCGTTGATTGTGTCAGTGAATTTGCAGAAGTTCACTCCGGTGATCATGTGCTCGACCTCTACGGAGGTGTGGGACTTTTCGCGTTACAACTTTATGATGCAGTTGGTGCAGATGGTCGTATTGATCTGGTTGAGGGAAGTAAGAGCGCCACTGCAGATGCTGCAGTTAATTTCACCGGTAAAGAGAATGTGAAGATTTATACTGGTGATGTCGAAAAAATTCTTCCTCGTTTTTCTAGCGCTGATGTCGTCATTCTTGATCCGCCACGAGATGGTGCAAAGAAGAATGTGATTGCGAGTCTGGTGGCATGTAAGCCTCGAGCAATCGTTTATGTGGCATGCGATCCAGCTGCGCTGGCAAGAGATAGTGCTCTTTTACGTGATGCCAATTACACCCTTGAAAAAGTGCGCGCATTTGACCTCTTCCCTATGACGCATCACATCGAGTGCGTTGCCCTCTTTACGCCCACTGCGGTATCTTGACCCCATGAGTAAGAATTCGCTGGGAAGAAAGAGAAATCTCACCGTAGGCGGCAAAGATTTTGAAATCTTTGATATCAATGGAATCGAAGGCTCTGCAGACCTACCTTTCTCTCTCAAGATTCTTCTCGAAAATCTCTTACGTACCGAAGACGGTGCCAACATCACCGCAGACCACATCAAAGCTTTAGCCCAGTGGGATCCATCGATTGAACCTGATACTGAAATTCAATTCACTCCTGCACGAGTTGTGATGCAGGATTTCACTGGAGTGCCCTGCATTGTTGACCTCGCTACCATGCGAGAGGCGATCGTCGAACTCGGGGGAGATGCCTCCAAAGTAAATCCTCTCGCTCCTGCCGAACTCGTCATTGACCACTCGGTTATCGCCGATGTTTTTGGCACACGTGATTCATTTGAACAGAACACAGATATCGATTATGGGCGTAATCGTGAGCGTTACCGCTTCTTGCGATGGGGTCAGGGAGCATTCGATGAATTTAAGGTAGTTCCACCTGGAACAGGAATTGTTCACCAAGTAAATATTGAGTTCCTTGCTCGAGTTGTTATGACTCGCACTATTAATGGAGTTTTACGCGCCTATCCAGATACTGTCGTGGGCACCGACTCACACACCACAATGGTAAACGGCCTTGGTGTTCTCGGTTGGGGCGTTGGTGGAATTGAGGCCGAAGCAGCTCTTCTCGGACAGCCAGTATCGATGTTGATCCCGCGCGTTGTCGGATTCAAACTCAGTGGCGAGCTACCGACCGGAACCACTGCAACAGATCTTGCACTCACAATTACTCAAATGCTCCGCAAGCATGGCGTAGTTGGAAAGTTTGTTGAGTTCTATGGACCAGGTGTTGTCAGCGTACCGATGGCAAATCGCGTAACGATTGGAAATATGAGTCCCGAATATGGTTCCACCTGCGCAATCTTCCCTATCGATGAAGAGACTCTGCGCTACTTAAGACTGACAGGGCGTAATGAGGAGCAAGTTGCTCTTGTCGAGGCATATGCAAAGGCGCAAGGACTCTGGCACGATCCGGCGACATCACCACGTTTTTCTGAACATATTGAACTTGATCTCTCAACAGTTGTGCCTTCTATCGCAGGACCGAAGCGTCCCCAGGATCGAGTCTCACTCTCAGATTCCAAGAGCGAGTTTGAAAAGATTTTGCCGACATATTTCACCGACAAAACTGGAAAGTCTGCATATCCAGTCACAGTTGGGGAACATAAGACAACAATAAAAAATGGCGATGTAGTTATTGCCTCAATTACCTCGTGCACAAATACCTCCAATCCTTCGGTGATGATCGGTGCAGCTCTACTTGCTAAAAAAGCGGTAGAAAAGGGGCTTACTTCAAAGCCGTGGGTAAAGACCACCCTAGCCCCGGGCTCTAAAGTCGTTACCGATTATTATGACCGAGCAGGCCTTACTTCCTTCATGGAGGCACTTGGTTTTTACCTTGTCGGCTATGGATGCGTTACATGTATTGGTAACTCTGGCCCTCTTCCAATCGAAATCAGCAAGGCAATTAACGAAAGCGATTTGGCTGTGACATCAGTGCTTTCTGGAAACCGTAACTTTGAAGGTCGAATCAGTCCTGATGTAAAAATGAATTACCTTGCATCGCCTCCATTAGTAGTTGCATACGCACTAGCAGGCACTATGAATCATGATTTCGAAAATGATTCACTGGGTAGCGACAAAGAGGGCAACCCAGTACTGCTCAAGGATATTTGGCCATCTGCTCAAGAGATTCAGGAAGTTATTGACACGTGCATTTCTTCGGAAATGTTTACCAAAGATTATGCAACAGTCTTTGATGGCGACCATCGCTGGAAGTCTCTTGATACTCCAACCGGAAATACCTTCGAGTGGGATGCAGAGTCGACCTACGTCCGCAAGCCTCCATACTTTGAAAATATGCCCGCTAAGCCGACTCCAGTTGTAGATATTTCAGATGCTCGAGTTCTTGCAATCTTGGGTGACTCGGTTACCACTGATCACATCTCTCCAGCAGGAAATATCAAGGCAGATTCTCCGGCTGGAAAGTATTTGGAGGCACACGGTGTTGCGCGTAATGATTTCAATTCCTACGGCTCTCGTCGCGGAAATCATGAAGTAATGATTCGTGGAACCTTTGCAAATATCCGCTTGAGAAACTTACTGCTAGATGGCGTCGAAGGTGGATTCACTCGTAATTTCCTTGATGGCGGAGCGCAATCAACAATCTATGACGCATCAACGGCCTATCAAGCAGCTGGAATTCCACTTGTGATCCTGGCAGGTAAAGAGTACGGCTCAGGATCTTCTCGCGACTGGGCGGCAAAGGGAACTGCGCTGCTCGGAGTTCGCGCAGTTATCGCAGAAAGTTTTGAACGCATTCACCGCTCAAACCTGATTGGAATGGGTGTTCTACCTTTGCAATTTGTTGAAGGTCAGAGTGCTGCAACCCTTGGGCTTAAGGGGGATGAAAGCTTTGTAATCGCAGGCATCGCTGCCCTGAATACAGGAGGAGTACCTAAGGAAGTCACCGTAACCGCGGGGGCGATCACATTTAAGGCCAAGGTTCGTATCGATACGCCAGGTGAGGCCGACTACTACCGCCACGGCGGAATCATGCAGTTCGTCCTACGACAATTGCTTGGGTGATCTAGAATCTCAGATGTGATCGAGTCAATTAAGAGCCCCGCAGATATCAAGGGGCTGAGCCAGGACGAACTCGTCTCTTTGGCGCAGGAGATTCGCACATTTCTTATTGAGAAAGTTTCAAAGTCTGGTGGCCACTTAGGTCCAAATCTTGGCGTTGTAGAACTGACGCTGTCACTTCATCGTGTCTTTGATTCTCCGCGCGATGTGATCCTTTTCGATACCGGTCATCAGTCATACGTGCACAAGATCGTGACAGGACGAGCAGGCGATTTTGATCTCTTACGTCAAAGAGGCGGAATAGCTGGATATCCCAATCGCAGTGAGAGTGAGCATGATGTTATTGAAAACTCACACGCATCAACCGCACTTTCATGGGGAGATGGAATCTCTCGTGGTTTTTCAATTACTGGACAGAGCGATCGCAGCGTTGTAGTAGTTGTTGGCGATGGTGCACTTACCGGCGGAATGTCGTGGGAAGCGCTCAATAACATTGCTTCGGCAAAAGATCGCAAGCTTGTTCTTGTCGTTAACGATAACGAACGTTCATATTCACCTACAGTTGGTGGCGTTGCAACGTACCTTTCCACTCTTCGCGTCACACAAGGCTACGAACGTTTCCTTGACTGGGGTAAAGAAGTACTTCATAAGACTCCAGTTGTTGGTGCTCCGATCTATGAAACTCTTCACGGAGTCAAGAAGGGGATTAAAGATATTGTTGCCCCTCAGGGAATGTTTGAAGATTTAGGTTTGAAGTACATGGGACCCATCGACGGTCATGATTTTCCTGCGCTAGAGAGGGCTCTGGCGCAAGCTAAACAATTTGGCGAACCAGTCTTGGTACATGTCATTACAGAAAAAGGTCGTGGCCATCAGCCAGCTATCGAAGATGAGGCTGAAAAGTTTCACGCGGTAGGCGTTGTTGATCCGACCACCGGTGTTCCTGTTACCAAGAGCACTCGAACATGGACGAAGGTCTTCTCAGATGAACTCGTTGACATTGGTGCAGAACGGGAAGATATTGTTGCAATTACGGCAGCGATGCTTGGACCAACCGGGCTAGATAAATTTGCTACAGCCTTTCCTGAGCGCACAATTGATGTAGGAATTGCCGAACAACACGCCGTTACCAGTGCTGCCGGAATGGCATTTGCCGGCCTGCACCCAGTTGTCGCCGTCTACTCAACTTTTCTTAGCCGCGCCTTCGATCAACTTCTCCTAGATGTCGCTCTACATAAGGCGGGAGTAACATTTGTTCTTGATCGCGCGGGAATTACTGGCGATGATGGCCCTTCCCATCACGGTATTTGGGATATGGCACTGACTGGCATTGTTCCAACTCTACATTTGGCCGCACCGCGCGATAGCGCACGATTGAAGGAAGTTCTGCGAGAGGCTATTGCAATTAGCGATGCGCCCACTGTTATTCGTTTTCCAAAGGGAGCAGTCCCTGCAGATATTCCAGCTTTTGAACGGCGCGATGGCATTGATGTTCTCTACCGCGGTGAGAGTGCAGATGTTCTTCTGATTAGCGTGGGTGCAATGGCGACAATGTCGGTAGAGGCAGCCTCTCAGGCATACCGCGAGGGTGTTGGTGTGACCGTTATTGATCCTCGCTGGGTGAAGCCACTGCCGCAATCACTAATCGCTATGGCAGATCGTTACAAGAGTGTTGTTGTCGTCGAAGATGGAATCGCACATGGTGGAATTGCCAGTGCGCTCTCAGAAATGTTTAGAAAGGCAGGGCTAGATACTCCAATTCATTCAATTGGTGTACCGCTGGCCTTCATCGAGCATTCAAAGCGCTCAGAGATTTTGGGCGATCTTGGAATCACTGCACAAAATATTTCTCGTGAAATTGTGGAATGGTCGAGCTCTACTTTGAAGGCAGAGATGCCACTCCCACAGGATGAAAACGAGAGCCACAGACAGAATCGCTAATTCCTTCGCGATCTAAGAACGGCAAAATTCCACCTAAGTGCATGGGCCATCCAGCGCCCATCAACATGCAGAGATCAATTTCGGCAGGAGTTGAGACAACACCTTCATCGAGCATCATGCGCGCCTCTTCGGCCAAAGC
>CANLFL010000042.1 GCA_947489825.1 Candidatus Nanopelagicaceae bacterium | reverse complement strand
TGGCTGCTCTCGTATGGGTGCCATGTGGCGCATCTCGCTCCCGCTAGTTCTTCCCGGCCTCGCCGCAACGGGTACTTTGACTGCCATCACCGCCTGGAACGATGTTCTCTTTGCCATGCTGCTTACCTCATCCGATCGCACCAGAACCTGGCCGGTGGGCTTGCGCGAGATGATCGGGGAGTTCCAGCTTCCGTGGGAGGCGCTCACAGCCACCTCAATCTTGAGCCTACTGCCCGTCGTCATCGGCTTCGCGCTCGTGGGGCGCAAGATGGTGGCCGGAATTACCGCTGGCAGCCTCAAGGATTAGATCTTTTTTCTAGCTTTTCAATCCTATATTTTTTAAAGAAATCCTATATTTTCCCTCAAATTTGCTTGACGTTCATCTGAGGTGTAACTAACCTCGCTCTAAGCCTTACAACGGGTGGGGCTACCTCGAGAAAGTTGATATTCATGCAGGACTTTATCGGCAATCTTTCCCGCAGAACTCTCTTCAAGATAAGCGCCATTGCCGGCGCAGTAGCTTCAGTGGGATCGTCAGCAACATCAGCATTTGCCGCTCGCACCAATACAAAGGGCAAAGGCAAGATGACTTACTGGAACCACTTCACAGGTGCTCCAGAGCGCGCAGCTTTTGCTGAGACAACAGAGGCATTTAAAAAAGCTTCTCCAGCAATTGAAGCAGATATTCAGACAGTTACTAACGATGACTGGATGGCTAAGTACATCGCATCGACAACTGCTAAGAGCGGTCCAGATGCAGTGATGATCGACGTCAGTCGCTTTACCGACATGCAACGAATCGGTGGATTGCGCGATATCACTACTTACAACAAGCAGTGGCCAGGTGCCGCATCTGTTGCAGGAGATACTGCTGCATTCACCGCATCCCGCAAGGTCTATGGAGTTCCATTTTTCACATTCATCGACTGGATGTACTACCGCAAAGACTTCTTTGAGGCCGCCGGAATCAAGAAAGCGCCAACCACTCTTGAAGAATTCCGCGCTGCTGCTATTGCATGTACCAATCCAAGCAAGGGTCAATACGGATTTGCGATGCGCGGAGGATCAGGTGGCGGTGGATTTATCGTCAATGCTCTCCACGCTTTCAACGGTCCAATCATTTCACCTTCCTACAAGTCAACCTTGACACTTGATGCAGCAGTTGATGCGCTGCGTTTCTGGGTCAATTTAGCTGTCAAAGATAAGGCAGTGGTTCCAACAGTTGCAACTGATGGATACGCGCAGATCTTTAGCAATTTCTACACGGGCAAAGCAGCGATGGTCATGCACCATGGTGGAAGCTTTATCGATGTAGGTAAGAATCTAAAGTATGGAACCGAAGTTGTAACAGCCTCACGACCAAATGGTCCGAAGTCTCAGTTCGGCTTTCAAGCACCACTTGCAAATGGTGTCTTCCTGCATACGAAGAACCCGGATGCAGCTTTTGAATATTGCTCATTCCTCGGCACTCCAGCTGCCCAGACAATATTCCTCAAGGCCACAGGTTACTTCCCAACCTCAACCGATGCAGCGAAAGATCAGTTCATTGCCGACAATCGCCAGTTCGACAATGCGGTCGCAAGCCTTGGAACTTTGTCTAAGACATACACATTCCCAGGTCTTACAGCTTGGCGTGATCTCACATGTCTTCCTGAGTTCCAGAAGTGCCTCGTGGGTACACAAACTCCTGAAGGTGCTGCAAAGGTAATCGTCGACAAACTTAAGGTTGTTGCTAATGCAGCTGCGATTGCTAACCGTAAGTACTACGAGAGCAAGCGTTAATCCGTAAGTAGATTAAAAAAGAAACCCCTCGCGCATCTGCTCGAGGGGTTTCTTTTTGCGTAAATATTTATGCCTCAGCCACTATTGCAGCTGCCAATCCAGGGAAGGATCCGAATTCGGCAGCGCTCATCTTTTTGATTCTTGAGTCAGACCCTAAAATATTAAGAACTTCATCTCCAGCGCCACCTGTGCCGATTACAAGGATCTTTTTCGCGGCAATTTCAAGCCCCTCAAAACTCTCCCAATCCTTGAGGAAAAATCCCCCCTGGTTTGAGACGAGATCAATCAAGAATGAAATGAGAATTGGATTGGCAGGGATGAGACAGATTTCATTTGCATCCGCAACATCATTGAGTGATGGCACATTACTTTCAAATAGTGGTTCATGGGTGCCTAGCGCCTCACTGATAGTGGGGACCATTCCAAAGACTTCCTGAACTTTCTGCAGGATCTCTGCAACCGAGCTGTCAAGGCTGAGATCAAATTCTGTGGCTATTGCTCGATGGAAATCCGATTCACTTGCCACATTAATCACCGGCGTAACTAAAGTTCCTGATGGATATTGATCTGCTGCAACGAATGAGAGGATCGCATGCGAACCTTCCATCGCTAAGGCAGACATGTCGCCTTTATCTGTTGGACTCATCTGATGAACGCGCACAACAAATTTACTCTTCTCTAAGAGGGCAACGAGTTCAGGTAAAGATCTAGGTTCTTCTTGATAGGCAATAGTCAGATCACTCTCTTCGATGCGATCTATGCCCGAAAGTGCCATTGTCTTTAACTCTTGCGCAGTTCCCAAGGCCAGACCTGTTGCCATCTCCATATCGGGAAAATCAGTGATGACTAAGTACTCACACGGTGTGCCCAACGCTTGAATCTGCGCGGCAATCTCCTGAACAGGAGTGGGTTCATCACCGACTGCAATCAGAAAAATCCCAGCTGTATGTCGGTGCTGGGCGAGCTGAGGCAAAAATATTTGTGCGACTGCAGCAATAGAAGTGGGATCACTTGATTCGGCATTATTTTCGATAAGTGTCATATGTGCATCTTCGGCAAGGGCGCGAGTAAATCCAGATGCTCCACGAGAAAGCGGCATCACGTAGTACTTGCTTCGGATTCCGATACCACTTGCATGGCGAAAGCCGATAAAGGGCTGGGCAGTTTTCTTACTTCTACCAAAGAATTTCATAGTAGGAAATTATCTCACGGCCAATTCGGTAGAGAGTTATTCCTTGACTGCGCCGCTGAAGATTCCTCGGGCAATCGTTTTTTGAGATGCGAGATAAAGTAAGACTGAGGGGATTACCATTACGATTGCAATTAATGTCGTTCCTTGGCCATAGAACGCTTCAATTCCAATGGACATGATTGATTTTGATGGCTCATTGAGAAGTACGCGCGGTAGATGGTAGCTATTCCATAAACTCACGAAACAGAAGAATGTCACCACCGAGATGAGAGACTTCGAAAGTGGGATTCCAAGATATCGATAGATTCCAAAATCACCCAGACCATCAATTCTTCCCATACCCACTAGGTCTGGTGGAAGTACTGACGTGTAATAAAGATAAGAGAGAAAAGCTCCGAATGGAAAAAATGAGGAGGCGAGAATTAAACCGAGCAGAGTGTCATTGAGACCAATTGCATCAATCATGACATAGAGCGGCATCGCCATCGCAGTTATTGGAATGAGCATTGTCACTAGAGTGGCAAATAGCAGGAATCGGCGGAATGGCACGTCCAAGACGGCCAGGACGAAGCCTGCAGTGATACAGCAAATAACTGAAATACTCAGGGCAGATCCGACGAAAATAGAAGTGTTTTTCAACCAGGTGAAGAAGATTCCGTTATCGTAATAAATAACGGGCGCGAAGATCATCCTGCCTACATCTCGAAGAATCCATAACATTGGGATTGAAGCTCCGAACGTCATGATTAGAAGTGTCACCTTGATAAGGCGACTATTGCGCCGTTGAGTTCCTATCTCCATGAGTTCTTACTCTTCTTCATGAAATCGGTATTTAAAATGAAAAGTAGAGCCAAAATCACATTTGGAATAAGCATGATCAGTGATAACGCCACTCCGCCAGCAAAATCTGCATTCTTGAAGGCGTAAGTGAATGCAATCTGGCTGGGCGACCAATCTGTGGTCATATTGGAATACATCAATAAATTAGGCTCATTAAATATTTGTAAGGCACCAACAATCAGAAGTATCACCATATAGCCCACGTATCGGCTGATCATAGGTAGTTTTAATCGCCATGCTAATTGGAACCGATTGCACCCATCGACAACTCCTGCTTCAAGGACTTCTTGAGAGATGGAGCGGAGCGACCCATACTGGATGACAATCCAGCTTCCGATTCCCGTGGAGAACGAAATAACACCGATCATCCATCGAATGTTGGACTTATCCCACACGACGTCGTAGCCAACAACTGAAGACCAGAAGAGGACCGCAACTGCTACAGGAATCAAACCCGGAATGAGAAAAACTAAGCGCGTAGCTTTGTCGTATTTGAAATTTACCGAATCAAGTAACAATGACACTGATAAAACGGTGATGATCATCAAAGGCACAAATACTGCGAGTAAGAACAAGACGTTGAAAATCGCTGGTCCTACTCGAAAATCCTCAAGGACCAATATGAAGGTCTCAAACCCACCATCCATATTTATCCATGAGGGGTTGCGCACTTCGAAAATCCCATAAACTACAGGAATAACTCCACAAAAAAACATGAAAGCCACATAAGGAAGAATTAATAGTGAGGCAACGACTCTACTTTTTCGTTTGAGCCTCACTTACAAAGTATAGCGCGCACTGAATTAGTTATTGATGTGGGGCGGGTCGGGCTCGAACCGACGACGACGGAATTATGAGTTCCGGGCTCTAACCAACTGAGCTACCGCCCCTTGTGTAGGGAGTTTATTGCACTAATAGGAATGAAGCGAAATCTCTGTTCTTAGCCTATTCCAGCGATTCTTACCCTTCAATAGTTGTTATTGGCACCGCGCTGAGCAGATGCCCATCAGGTGAAGAAGTTGAAATTGCGATGCCAGCAACGATTTCGCTCTCGTCGTAATCTCTGGTTTCGCCCGTAAATTCATCAGTGACTCTTACTGCGCCCTTGTAAATGGGATGCCAACGAATTTCACTTCTACCCAATTGCTCAGTCACTACACAGGCCATGAGTTCTTTGCCGGATTCATGAACGAAGGAAATCGCCAACACTTCTTGATCTGCTCTCCACCTGGCATCGGCCTGCCAACCTGTGAGTTCTGCCCAGCGAACCAAACCTGACGGAAAGATCGATCTCCAACTCCGATAAACCTTTATGACTCTCTTAGCCAGCTTCAACTTTTCAGCAGACCAGTTCGGAATATCGCCCATCAGAATCCAGGGTCCACCAACGGCATATATTGCAAGTTGCGATTTCAAAGTCAGCGAGTTTTGATCTGACATATAACTTGAGCACCAGTGCGCTGGAAGGTACTGACCAAGACCAACTTTCGCAACCGCATTATGACGAACGTCGCACCAGTCATCTCCAATTGTTGTGTCGTGGTGGGCAATCATCTGAAGATCGAGAGGCCGTCCTCCGTTCCAGCAGTTTTCAATCCACACATCTGAAAACTGCGCGCGAAACTCAGACAGTAGGCGGTACCAGCCCCGCACCGCCCAGTCCTCGCCGAGCCCCTGCGGATGATCGTGAAGCGCACTGTCACAGCGACTTATGGTTTCAAAATCATGGAGCAACCAGGTGAGGCCGTTGTTCGCAAGATTTGCCAGCTGTGCAGCCAAATATTCAATAACCGGGCCGTGGCCCATGCAAAGCGAACTAGTTTTGTGTGAGACAACTTGAACCTTTCCCCGCCAGGTTGCTATCCAATCTGGGTGCTCGATGGCAACTCGTGACAATGGATCGGCGTTTCCGAGCGAAGCCCACAGCCCCAATCTGGTGCCGCTTCGAGAAGTGATTTCTGAGAGACCCAGCATGCCATCCTGAAAATGAGGGCCAGGTTGCCATTCGCCAACAATCTTTTCCCATCCCTTATCAATGGTTAAGATTTCAAGCTCGAGTTCTTTTGCAGTATCAGCCACCTTCGAGACTAGATCCTGATTTACATTTGTTCCGAAGCCCCACGTGTCAACAATTAGCGGTGCCGAATAAACTCTGGCCCGAAGTGGAATTGCGTGCAATATCATCTC
Source organism: Candidatus Nanopelagicaceae bacterium (assembly GCA_947489825.1). The sequence continues at coordinate 1,063 of CANLFL010000042.1, read as the reverse complement.
TCGAAGTTTGAGATGTGCGAACTCAATATCGCCAACACCACACACTATTTGCATTTGTGGTAAATCAATCATTTCACTGCAGGCCGAGATCGGATAAATCTGTTTCGGCAAAATTAGTGAAACATTCAGGCGTCCATCTTCAAGACACATATGCACAAGTTGCGTGTTGCTCTTCTCTAAAGCCAACGCAACAAATCTCTCTTTGCCATCGTGACCTATGCCCGCCAACACAATCCAGCCTGCAGCATCTTGATAGCGATCTTTCGCTGTCGCAGGTTCGCCGTGAACGAGATAGAGAACCCCGTCGTAATCTTCTCTCTCAGGAAAGCCCACATCCATTTCTGAATTCTGATTCCAGGCTGCGGCATCTGCGGTTGCGTATGGGCCACATACGGCAATCAGAGGAGAGCCGTGCGTGAGCCCTATATCTACCACTTCAAATGCTCGCTCTTTGGCATCCCAACTAAAACTTCTGAGCAGCCTTGCTGTGCAGCTAACCCAACCCACATCGCTAAATGATTGGGCGATCACGCCCAACTCTGCGCCTTCAACGTGCGCCACTTGAAACTGCCCGGACTGCACTCTTTGCATCGCCATTGACCCCAATGCTTTCATTAGTAATACCTTATGAAGTATATTGAATCGAAAGATAGACACCGTGAGGCGGTAAGTGCATGATTCCTAGGGCCGATCTACTTGCCGGTGACGAGATAATTTCGGCAGTAGAGATTTTGAGGTTGGATGACCGCATTTTCGACCCCAACGTGAGGCCAAACATTGAGACCGCGCTGGCGCTCTCAAGCGGCGAGGTAGGCGGTTGGGTAGTTCCTTTTGCGTCAGGCACTTTCGAGCACCACGAGAATGTTGCAGAACAAGGGCTATTTCGCTGCCTCTTCGGCCGCGATTCGCTCATCATCTCTTCACTCTTGAAGCAGCACAACGCAGCGCTTCAGATCAATACCATTTGCGCCCTTGCGGCATTTCAGGGCAGAGAATTTGCTTGGAAAAGTGAAGAGGAACCCGGTCGAATTCCCCACGAGGTGAGAGATAGCGGTGACCTTCA
>CANLFL010000041.1 GCA_947489825.1 Candidatus Nanopelagicaceae bacterium | reverse complement strand
GATTGTTCCCTGCAGCACTTGAGCACAATGTAGATATCATCGCAGCAGGTGTATTTAACTCAGGCATTCTTGCCAATCCTGTAAAAGGTGCGACTTATGATTACGCTCCAGCAAGTGATGAACTCCTTGCAAGAGCTGTAAGAATTCGCGAAGTGCTTGAGGGACATCAAGTTTCTCTCACAAGTGCTGCCTTGCAATTTCCTCTTCGCCATCCAGCTGTTAAATCTGTTCTTGTAGGTTGTCGAAGTGCGGCAGAAGTTGCTACAAATATCAGAGAATTCGATAAAACCATTGAAAATAAGGTCTGGGATGACCTTGTCAGCGTTCTGTAATTATCCTATAGTATTTTCATGGCCCTAGACCCACAAGCATCCGCATTCCTTGATTTGGGAAAGGCGGCAAACCTTCCCGATATCAGCGTGCAAGGTGCAACTGTTGCTCGAAGTAATTCGCATGCACAGCCTGACATCAGTGGACCGTTAGATCCCAGTGTTGGGATTACTTTTGAATTCCTCACCAGCTCAACTGCAGATATTGCAGTAGCCATTTACACACCACCTGCGACATCACAAGTAAAGCGAGCCGGCCTTGTTTACTTTCATGGCGGTGGCTGGGTCATCAATTACATCGGCAGATATCACACACAGATGGCTGCGATGGCCAAGAAGACTAACTCTGTAATTGTTTCGGTCAATTATCAGAAGGCACCTGAACATAAATTTCCTATTCCTTTTAATGATTGCTACGAAGGTCTGGAATGGACGATTGCCAACGCCGATCGCTTGGGCATTGATATCAATCGCATTGGAGTGGGTGGAGATAGCGCAGGTGGGAACTTGGCATCTGCCGTTGCATTGGCTGCACGTGATCGCGGAAAAATTAAACTTGCCTATCAATGGCTGATCTATCCATGTAACGGTCCAGAGTTTGTCGATTCGCCAGATGTGCCTAACGCCGATGGATATGGCTTAACACAGCGCGGAATGAAGTGGCTCTGGGATATGTATCTTAACGGCGCAGCTGATCGCAGTAATCCTTATGCCGTGCCACATGCAGCAAAATCCTACGAGGGCCTACCACCAACAATTATGATCACAGCCGAATATGACGTTCTGCAATCAGACGGCGTTGCATATTATGAAAAATTGAAGGCTGCCGGAAATGATGTTGTCTATAAAGATTGCCCTGGAATGATCCATGGCTTCTTCAACGTGGGTAAATTCATCGACGAAGGAATCAATATTCGAGACTGGTTTGCAGAGAATATTCTGCGCATAGTGGGCAAGTAATGTCTCTTATCGAACTCAAAGGAATGACCTGGGATCACGAACGTGGTCTGGATTGCCTGGTGCAATCTAATGATCTGCTGATCCAAAAGTGTGGCATCTCAATTAAATGGGATGCTCGCTCACTTTTAGCCTTTGGCGATCAACATATCTCTGAGTTTTATAATGATTATGACTTGATGGTGATAGATCATCCTCATATACCCGATGCTGTGCACGCCGATGCTGTCATCGCATTTGAAGAGCTAACAAAACCATCAGAACTAAATTTGTTGGCAGCAACAAGTGTTGGAGCATCACACGATTCATATCTATACAAGGGCAAGCATTGGGCGTTAGCCATCGATACTGCAGCCCAGGTAAGTGCCTTTCGCCCAGATAAAGCTGATCGCTCACCGGTTTTCTGGCACGAGGTATTTGATCTTGCAAAGAAGAAAGAGCTGCTCTGGGCACATAAGCCAGTGGACGCATTTAGTACATTTGCAACGCTTATGGCACAAAAGGGTCGACCACTTCAGGGCAGCGCGAAATATATCGATCAGGAGATGGCGTTAGAAGTTCTTGAATTTATGGTCGAGCTATCAAGCCTTGTGCCAGACTTTTGTGCATCGAGTAACCCTATTGAAATTGCTGAAATCCTTAGCGGAACTGATGACTATGCCTACGGAATCTGCATGTACGGGTATAGCAATTACTCACGTGATGGTTTTAGAAAGAACGTTTTGGTCTATGACGATCTTCCCTCATTTGATGGACGCGCCACGGGATCTCAACTGGGAGGGGCAGGGATTGCAGTTTCGACTCGAAGCACAAATCCAAAGGCTGCAGCAGAGGCTGCGCTGCTGCTTTCTATGCCAGAGATTCAGGCGACGACGTATGGGCTCGGCGGGGGACAGCCAGGAAACCTCATCGCCTGGAAAGATAATGTACTTAATGGAGTCAGCCAGAATTTCTTTAGAAATACTCTGCGGACCCTTGAAAATGTCTGGGTACGCCCTCGTGTCCTTGGTTGGCCAGATGTTCAATTCCAGAGCTCACGTGTTATACATAAGTGTTTAGTGGAAAAGAAAGTCACCAAAAAAGATGTCGAAGAGATCGCATCTATGTATCAGAAACATGTGAAGGAATAAGAGAAGAATGAAACTCTATTTTGAGGAATACGAAGTAGGCACTGTTCAAGTCAGTATGGGTCGCACAATTACTGAAACGGATATTGTTCTGCATGCTGGCCAGACAGGCGATTTCTACCCTCATCACATGGATGCCGAATGGTCTAAGAACAACGTATTCGGCCAACGTGTTGCTTACGGTACGCTAATTTTAAGCGTCGCAGCGGGACAGTTAGCGCGCGAGATGAATGAAGTCGCCTTTAGTTATGGTTATGACAAGGTGCGCTTCATCTCACCAGTCTTCATTGGCGACACAATAACTTCCAAGGGAGAGATCATTGCGAAACGAGAATACGCCAAGCGCACCGAAGATTTTGGCTTGGTAGATGAGCAAGTCACTGTTACTAATCAACGTGGAGAGACGGTTATTGCCTTCATCCACGTCTATATGGTCGAGAAGAAGAAATGACCTGGCAACTCGACTCTCGTGTTCGTAGCGCGATGGTTTCAGATTCTCTAGATGTACTTGGCGTGCGTAATAATGCGATGAGCGTGAATGTTAAGGCGCTGCGCCCACATATGCGTGCAGTGGGGCTAGCTGCCACAGTGAAGTTTGTGCCAGATAGTCAATACGACCAGAAGGATCCCTACGGAGCTGGAATCGACTTCCTAGATACGTTGCACGTCGGCGAAGTGGCTGTCGTTGCAACCGGCGGTGATTGTCTCTCAGCATTCTGGGGAGAGCTCTTCTCTGCCGCAGCTAAAGGACGAGGTGCAACAGGTGTTGTGGCAGATGGCCCATTGCGAGATACCGAGCAGGTGGTCGCCTTAGATTTTCCAGCTTTTGGCCAGGGATCACGTACCTATGATTACAAAGGTCGTATGCGCATAGAAGCAATTCGTATCCCAGTTATTTGTGGCGGTGTTGAAGTTCATCCCGGTGATGGCGTAATCGCAGATAGCGATGGGATCGTTATTGTTCCGGCAGAGCATTTAGCAAAAGTGAGCGAACTTGCTAATGCGCGCGCTGCAACAGAGAAGACAGTTTTGAAAGATTTGCTATCAGGTAAAAGTGTACGAGAGGTATGGAACGCCTACGGCGTTCTTTAGGAAAAGGAGATAACCATGGCTAGAGAACTCATAGATACACATCAACACCTTTGGGTGATGAGTGAGCGCGCATATAGCTGGATTGAGCCTGCTTATGGCCCACTTTATGATGACTTCACCCCTGAACGACTTGCTCCAGAAATTCCCGCATCAGGTGTTACCGGCTCTGTCTTAGTGCAGGCTGCCGATACCTACGATGACACTTTCTACATGCTCGATGTAGCAGCACACTCTGATTTTGTTCAGGGAGTCGTCGGTTGGGTTCCCTTTGAGCGCCCTAATGAATCACGGACAGCGCTTGAAACTCTTGCCAAGAACAAGTACTTCAAAGGCGTGCGCAATCTGACTCATGATTACTCCAATCCAAAGTATGAATCAGATGATGCCTGGATTACTCGCCCAGCCGTCCTTGAGACTTTGGCCTATGTTGAAAAGATGGGACTGAGCTTTGATTATGTTTCGGTGAAACCAGAACATACAAAGAACATCGTCACTCTGGCTAAGAAGTTTCCGAAGCTTAAAATCGTTGTAGATCACTTTGCAAAGCCACCAATTGCTGCAAAGGAGATGGAGCCATGGGCATCATCGATGGCTGAGATTGCAGCCTTCCCAAATGTCTATGCCAAGCTCTCAGGTCTAAATACCGCCTCTGACTTAGCAAATTGGAGTGTTGCGGACTGGCAACCGTATGTTGATTTCATCGTTAAGACCTATGGTGCTAATCGTGTGATGATGGGTGGAGATTGGCCAGTCATCGTTCTTGGAAACACCTATGTTGAAATTTGGAAAGCCCAAGTGGAAGTTATCAGCGGCTATAGCCAAGAAGATCAGGACTGGATTACACATAAGACAGCTAAAGCTTTCTACAACCTCTAAAGAATTCATCAAACGAAAGGAACGATCATGCAGCGTTATGGAGCAGTTATTGGAATACCTACTGAAAATCGCGCGGAGTACGAGCGACTACACGCAGATGTCTGGCCAGAGGTGTTGGCCATGATTGCCGATGTAAATATTCAAAACTATTCCATCTATCGTTACGGCGAGCTTATGTTCTCTTACTTTGAATATGTGGGCACAGACTTTGATGCAGACATGGCAAGGATGGCAGCTGACCCAAAGACGAAAGAGTGGTGGGCTATCTGCATGCCATTACAGCGCCCAGTATCTGATCGCGCCGATGGCGAGTGGTGGGCATCAATTCCAGAGATATTCCATGTCGACTAGCTCCATGGATCGATCGCAACTTCCACTTAACGGAATTCTTGTTCTCGATTTCTCACAATTTTTGGCAGGACCTGTTTCTGCAATGCGTCTTGCGGATTTAGGTGCACGTGTTATTAAGATCGAGCGTCCGGGCACTGGAGATATCGGTCGCACACTTGCCTTTGCGGGACTTGAAAAAGATGGAGACACGCTCTCCTTCCATATTATGAATCGCAATAAAGAGAGTTTTGCTGCAGATCTCAAGAATTCAGATAGCTTGAAGGAAGTCTGGGAGCTAGTAAAAAAGGCTGATGTCATCATCCAGAATTTTCGCCCGGGTGTAATCGAACGTCTTGGACTTGGATATGAAGATGTAAAGAAAGTTAATCCTAGAATTGTCTACGGTAGCGCAACTGGTTACGGCGCCGAAGGTCCTTTTAAGGATCGCCCAGGACAAGATCTCCTTGCACAATCAATCTCTGGTCTGCCATGGCTTAACGGTCGTGCCGGTGATCCTCCGATCCCGGTTGGTTTAGCTGTGGCAGATATCTTTACATCTACTCATCTAGCATCCGGTGTGATTGCTCTTCTATTGCGACGTGAACGCACAGGAGTTGGCGGCATGGTTGAGTCAAGTCTTCTTGAATCAATGCTCGATCTGCAATTTGAATTAATTTCAGCAAATCTCTTTGACCCAAGTGTTGTGGTCAATCGTGGCGCTGGAAACTCTGCACACGCATTTTTACCTGCTCCGTACGGTCTCTACAAGACCGGTGATGGCTATCTTGCGATCGCGATGACTCCAATTCCGGCACTTGGTGCACTGCTTGGTCTCAATCTTGATGAATACGATGATCCAAAGTCATGGTGGAGCCATCAAGAAGAGATTATGAAAAAACTGAGCACAAAACTTGCAACTAATAGCACTGAACACTGGTTGGCTATCTTGGATGCAGCAGATATCTGGTGTGCTCCTGTATTAACGCTGCCAGAACTTGTTGCTCACGAAGGTTTTGCAGCTATTGATATGACTCAGAAGACCACGCGAACAGGGCGGGATGGATCAGAGATTTCGATTCCAACTACGCGCTCACCTGTACGTATCGATGGCAAGACCATCAAGCATTCAAAGGGTGCACCACATGTCGGTGAAGATACCGAGAAAATCCGTAAAGAGTTCGGGATATAGGCGGGGGAGATCATGAAGAATCCAAATCCAGATCAAGGTAAGCGATATGAGATTCCAGTATGGAATCAGGATGTCAAACTCTATGAAGATTACCAGATCGGAGAGGTAGACCGATCACTGCGTCGCACAATCTCCGAAGGAGAAGTGATGCTCTTTAATTCTCTGGTCTTAGATATGCATCCCTATGTAGGAGATGACATCTGGGCCCGCGAACATGGTCTCTTTAAGAAGCGACTAGTCCCAGGTGCGATGGTATTTAGTTACGGGCTGGGGCTCTTTGCACATAACAATGTCAACACATTTAGTTATGGCTATGACAAGTTGCGTTTCATTAAGCCAACCTTTATCGGCGACACTATCTACGGAATGCGCACACTTCTTGAAAAGACCCCTAAGTACGAGAACATGGGGCTCTTTAGAGTCAGCTACGAAATCTTCCGTGCCGATAACGAAGAACTCGTTCTCTATACAGAGCATTTACAGACAGTGCTTTACCGCACGTCGCAGGCAGAGAACCTCACAGCAGAAGGATCGGTGTAGCAATGATTGAGCAATTTCAAGTAATTTCAGATGCAGTAAGACTTGAAGTAAAGCCTGAGCACCGCAAGAAGATTGGCATCTGTGGCGCAGGTGGAATCGTTGATGGCGCACACCTTCCCGCATATACAAAGGCGGGACTCGAGGTTGTAGCAATTTTTGATACTGATAACGCAAAGGCGAAAGATGTTGCAGCCCGTCATGGAATCCCAAAGGTTTATGCAACTCTGGCTGAATTACTCGCAGATCCTCAGGTCGAAATAGTTGATATCGCCGTTCCTGCAGCTGCTCAGCCTGAGATATTTGCCCAGGTGGCAGCTGCTAAAAAACATATTCTTGCGCAGAAGCCATTCGCCACAACCGTTGCCGTAGGTGAAGTGATGGTCAAGCAGGCAAAGGATGCCGGAATTGTGGCCGCAGTAAATCAACAACTTCGCTTTGAAGAAGGTGTTGCCGCGGCGCATAAGATGGTTGAACTCGGCTGGATTGGCACTGTCAGTAACTTTTCAATCACCGTCAATCTCATGACGCCCTGGGAACTATGGCCGTGGGCGAAAGATCTTGAGCGTCTTGAAGTCATGTTGCACTCGATTCACTATCACGATCTCATTCGCTGGTTCTTAGGCGATGCCAAGACAGTCTTCTGTGCTGCAGGACGCACGGCGGGGCAGTTCCCAGTCGGTGAGACTCGCACTATTTCTACCGCGCTCTATGAGAGCCCCGTGACATCT
>CANLFL010000040.1 GCA_947489825.1 Candidatus Nanopelagicaceae bacterium | reverse complement strand
GTTTATCTCATCGGACTCCCACTTTTTGGAGCTACCTTCCTTATTCTTATGGGTCGCAAGGCTGATAAGTGGGGACACCTGCTCGCAACTGCAATGTCTGCTGGCTCATTCGCACTCGGCGTAGCGCACTTCTTCGCAATGACTAATCGCGCCACAGAAGAGCGCGCGCTTACTCAGACCTTGTTCTCCTGGATCAAAGTGGGAGATTTCGATGTAGATGCAGCTCTCTTACTTGATCAGCTCTCAATCTGCTTTGTACTTCTCATTACAGGTGTTGGAACTCTGATCCACATCTACTCAATTTCATATATGGCAGATGATAAAGACCGCCGCCGCTTCTTCGCCTACCTCAACCTCTTTATCGCAGCGATGCTGCTCTTAGTTCTTGGTAATTCATATCTCAACCTTTATGTAGGTTGGGAAGGCGTAGGACTTGCTTCATACCTTCTTATTGGTTTTTGGAATCAGAAGCCGGCATATGCCACCGCTTCAAAGAAAGCTTTCGTCATGAACCGTGTAGGTGATATGGGATTGTCATTTGCAATCATGATCGCCTTCGCCACCATGGGAACAGTTTCATTTGATGGCGTGAAAGAAGCGGCAGAGCGTGCCGGTACTCCAGCTCTGACAGCTATGGGAATCATGTTGCTCGTAGCAGCTGTCGGTAAATCTGCACAGTTCCCACTGCAAGCATGGCTGGGCGATGCGATGGCAGGTCCGACTCCAGTGTCAGCTCTGATCCACGCAGCAACGATGGTGACAGCCGGTGTCTACTTAATCGTTCGTTCTAACTTTGTCTTTGACGCAGCACCTACGGCGCAACTTCTCGTTGTGATTATTGGTGCAATCACTCTTATCTTCGGTGCAGTCATTGGTATGGCTAAAGATGACATCAAGAAAGCTCTTGCAGCTTCGACAATGTCTCAGATTGGTTACATGATTTTGGGTGCTGGTCTTGGCCCAGCTGGATATGCATTTGCAATCATGCACTTACTTACACACGGTTTCTTTAAAGCCGGAATGTTCCTTGGTGCAGGCTCTGTGATGCATGGCATGAATGATGAAGTAAATATGCGCAAATACGGGGCGCTTCGTAAATTTATGCCGATTACATTTATTACCTTTGGTCTTGGCTATTTAGCAATCATCGGAGTTCCGCCATTTGCTGGTTTCTACTCTAAAGATGCGATCATCGCCGAGGCATTTAATTCGGGTGGAATCAAGGGAGTACTACTTGGAAGCGTTGCACTCCTTGGTGCAGCAATTACAGCTTTCTATATGACTCGCGTCATGGTCCTTACATTTACCAGTAAGGCTCGTTGGGATGACGAAGTTCATCCTCATGAATCACCAGCTTTGATGTGGCTTCCAATGGCAATTCTGGCAGTGGGTTCTGTCAGCGCAGGATTCTTATTGACACGAGGCGATGCACTCGTTAATTGGATGTATCCACTCTTTGATCATGGCGATCATCATGAACTTCATGAGGAGCTACTTCCACATAGCGTTGTCACGATTTTGGCGGTAACGATGGTTGTTATCGGTGTCACCGTCGCGCTCTTGAAATATCAATTTAAGGATGTTGCTGCAGTTGCACCAACAGATGTTTCTTGGGCTACTCGATTTGCTCGTAATGACCTAGGACAGGATGCCTTTAACGAGGCGGTCTTTATGCGCCCAGGACAAGCACTTACTCGCGGTCTAGTTACCGTTGATGAAGTTGTTATCGATGGAGCGGTACACGGAGTTGGTGCGATGGCAGTGGGATCTGGTTCAACCTTACGTCGCACTCAATCTGGATATGTTCGCTCATATGCAGCGCTAATTCTTGTTGGAGCAGTTGCTCTGCTGGCTGCGATTTGGGTGGTAACACAATAATGAAGATCACACTCACAATCATCATGATTTTGCCGCTAGTTGGCGCTGCAATTATCGCTGCAATGCCTTCAGCAAAGACAAAACTCGTGAAGCAGATTGCCTTGGCGACAACTGTGGTTGTTGCGGTCGCGACGATAGTTAAAGCTCTCAGTTTCAATACTGAAAATACTGCCCTGCAATTTAGACAGAGCTACTTATGGATCCCATCCTTTGCAATCAACTGGGGACTCGGAGTCGATGGTATTGCGCTAGTACTCATTTTGATGTCGGTCGTTCTCGCTCCCGTTGTAATTCTGGCCGGTTGGAATGAATCCGAAGGCGGTCGTTGGGGAGTGAAAACTTTCTACATTTTGATTTTAGTTCTTGAGACCATGATGATCGGTGTCTTTGCTGCAACTGATCTCTTCCTCTTCTATGTCTTCTTCGAAGCGATGCTTATTCCTGTCTACTTCCTCATCGGTGGTTATGGCAGCGGAGAACGTGCGGCCGCAGCCGTGAAGTTCCTTCTCTATAGCCTCTTCGGTGGCCTCTTGATGTTGGCTTCAATCATCGGGCTCTATGTAATCTCAGGAAATAACGGTGGTCATACATTTGATATCGCCGCACTCTCCGAACTTCATACATCGATGAGCAGCACTACGCAGAACATTCTCTTCCTAGGATTCTTCATCGCCTTTGCAATCAAAGCTCCACTGTGGCCATTTCACACCTGGCTGCCGGATGCGGCAAAGAGTGCAACAGCAGGTACCTCAGTTCTGCTCTTAGGTGTACTCGATAAGGTCGGAACCTACGGAATGATCCGTTTCTGTCTCTCTATATTTCCTGATGCGACGAAGACATTTACACCTCTGATCATTGTTCTTTCACTTATCTCAATTCTCTACGGAGCATTCTTAGCAATTGGTGCAAAAGATATTAAGCGCCTCATTGCCTACACATCAATCTCACACTTCGGTTTCATCACTCTCGGAATTTTCGCGATGACATCACAAGCTCAGAGCGGTGCAACTCTCTATATGTTTAACCACGGGTTCTCAACAGCAGCGCTCTTCTTGGTTGCAGGTTGGATGGCAACTCGTCGTGGATCTTCAACAATTGCAGACTTCGGTGGCTTGCAGCGAATTACACCGATCATGGCATGGAGTTTCTTTATTGCAGGAATGTCGAGTTTGGCGCTACCGGGACTCTCAAGTTTCGTCAGTGAATTCCTTGTTCTTGTGGGTACATACACGCGTTATCCGGTTGCAGCGATTATTGCTACCTTCGGAATTGTTCTTGCAGCCCTCTATGTTTTGATTCCGGTGCAGCGCGCTCTTCATGGACCGACAACTCCTGGAAATGAAGATCTCAAGGACTTGAACCTTCGCGAGAAGGTTGCGATCGCTCCAGTCATTGCAATCATCGTCGTTCTCGGCTTTTATCCATCACCACTACTGAAGATCATCAATCCTGCCGCTGCTCAAGTTGTAAGCCAGATGGGCTATAGCGATCCTGCACCGACAATGAATGGAGGAAAGTAAATGACAACATTTACACTCCCAGTTCTTAACTATGGAATTTTGGCTCCGATCCTCATTGTTCTAGGTGGAGCACTTATTGGTGTTCTTGTGGAGGCATTTGCGCCACGTAAGTCACGTAGCTCATCGCAACTCTTTATCGCTGTTCTCACTCTTGTGTTTGCCCTCGTTGCACTCTTTCGCACCCGCGGGATCTATTCAGCAAAGGCTGCAATGTCATCGATCACCTTCGATGGTGCAGGTTTCCTCTTGCAGGGAAGCATTCTTATTATTGCTCTCATAGCAATTTTGCTCTTGGCCGATAGCGATAAATTTGCTGCAGCTCCAACAGCTGTTCCAGGTTCGGATGAAGAGCGCCAAGCGCAAGCAGCAAATATTCGCGTGACAGAGATTTATCCTCTGACACTCTTTGCCATTGCCGGAATGTTGATCTTTCCAGTTGCTACCGATCTCATCACACTCTTTGTGGCGCTAGAAGTTCTCTCATTGCCACTTTATTTGATGGCTGGTCTTGCTCGCCGTCGCCGCTTAGTATCACAAGAGGCAGCGCTGAAGTACTTCCTACTCGGTGCATTTGCATCTGCCTTCTTCCTCTTTGGAGTGGCCTACCTTTACGGATATTCAGATTCAATTACCTTTGCAGGTATTGCTTCGGCAATTTCTGGAGGATCAGCAAATGATGTCTTCCTCCTTATTGGTATCTCTTTTGTCAGCGTCGGCCTTCTCTTCAAAGTAGGTGCAGTTCCATTCCACTCATGGACTCCTGATGTCTACCAAGGCTCACCTACGGCTGTCACTGCATTTATGGCAGCTGCAACGAAGGTTGCTGCCTTCGGTGCCATGTTGCGCATCTTCTACGTTGCCTTCGCTGGAGATGTCTGGCAGTGGCGTCCACTACTGACAACGATTGCGCTCATCACAATGGTCTTTGGTTCACTTGTGGCAATCACACAGCGAGATGTCAAGCGAATGCTTGCTTACTCATCGATTGCACACGCGGGCTTCTTGCTCTCAGGTGTTATCGCGCTCAACAAGGCTGGTCTTGATGCCTCAATCTTCTATCTCTTTGCATACGGTATTGCCACAGTTGGAGCATTTGCGATTGTCTCCCTTGTCACCGACTCATCGGGTGAAGTGACAGATCTCAATCGCTGGGTAGGTCTTGGAAAACGATCTCCATGGATCGCCTCATCATTTGCATTCCTGCTGCTGGCTTTTGCCGGAATTCCGCTTACAAGTGGATTTGTAGGAAAATTCTCCATCTTCTCAGCAGCATATGAGAGTGGAAATACTGCAATTCTTATCACTGGTGTTCTTTCATCAGCAATCGCAGCATTTTTCTACATTCGCGTGATCGTCCTTATGTTCTTCAAGGATTCAGTCGATGATGGAACCAGCATTGTGATTCCATCTATTTATACTCGAGTCACAATTATCGCCTCTGTCGCGATCACAGTGGTACTCGGAGTATTTCCAGCACCAGTTCTTGATTACATCGCCCAGACCGCTTCATTCATTCGCTAATGCCTTCATTTGGTATTCCTGATCTCTCGCCGGCACTTGAGGCAGATCTTGCCGTACGTATGGCAGAGGTCGAGGCACTCTTAAGTAAGCAGATCAGCGGAAATTACCCTCTTGTTGTCGAGACATCACGCCATCTTGTTGAAGCGGGCGGGAAACGGTTACGCCCGTTATTGACCTTGATTACTTCGCACTTTGGAAATCCTGCAGCTCCAGGCATTATTGAATCTGCCGTCGTCTGCGAACTGACACATGTTGCAACTCTTTATCATGACGATGTTATGGATGAGGCGCCACTTCGCCGTGGGGTAGAAAGTGCCAATAATCGCTGGGGAAATACTGTTGCCATCCTTACAGGTGATTACCTCTTTGCTCGTGCCTCAGATCTGTTAGCCGACCTTGGCCCAGCAGCAGTTCACCTACAAGCGCAGACATTTGAACGCCTTGTCATTGGACAGATCATGGAGACTCAAGGACCCGCACAAGGTGAGGATCCACTTGCACATTATCTAAAAGTCGTTGGCGACAAGACAGGTTCACTGATTGCGGCCAGTGCACGATTTGGTGCAATGCTTGCTGGTGCACCCAAAGAAAATATTGATGCTGTGACAATCTTTGGAGAAAAAATTGGTGTGACTTTCCAGTTAGCCGATGATGTCATCGATATTGCCAGCGATTCGAAAGAATCAGGTAAGACTCCAGGAACCGACCTTAAAGAAGGTGTTCCAACTCTTGTGACGCTCAATGTCATGAAATCAACACGACCTGAAGATAGCGAGCTGCGACACTTGCTCGCAGCGCCTATCTCTGATCAAGAGACTGTAAACCAAGTACTTAACGAGCTACGGAAACATCCAGCACTTGAACAATCACGTGAGCAACTCTTGGCAATTGCAAAAGAAGCACGAACGCTGCTGGGCCCACTACCGGTCAACGATGCAACAGGTGCGCTCTTCTCGCTATGCGATGCTGTGATCGACCGTTCTGCTTGATCTAATCAGATCTAACGCAAGGCTCATCAGAGCAACCCAGATAATAAGAAAACCTGCCCATCTAGCTGCAGGCATATCTTCGTGGTAATACCAGACACCAATACAGAATTGAATCGTCGGTGTGATGTATTGCAAGAGTCCGACAAGTGTTAATGGAAGTCGGTTGGTAGAACCATTAAATAAGAGCAGCGGAATGGCGGTAACTGCGCCTCCGCCAATAAGTAGAAGTGTCAGTGTGAGTGAATGAGAAAATTGACCTTCTCCGCGGTTACCTAGCCAGATGAGATAGCCGAGGTAGAAACCACTGGAGAGAAGAGTTTCAATGGAGAGCCCTTCAAGTGCTCCTAAACCAAGTTGTTTCTTCACTAATCCATAGCTGCCCCACGAGAGAGCTAATCCGAGTGCGATCCAAGGAAGGCGACCGTAATCAATGGTGAGTACTGCGACACCGAGTGCTGCAATACCGACGGCCAACCACTGCAAGGGGCGCATCTTCTCTTTCAGGACGATGACACCAGTGGCGATGACAACGAGGGGGTTGATGAAATAACCCAGAGAGGCTTCGATAACGTGTCCAGTATTTGCGGCATAAATGTAGATGATCCAATTTATTGAGATTAGGATCGAACTAAGAAAGAGGCCTACAACAATTTTAGGTCGCTTCAACAGTGAGAGCGTTGATTTAAGTGTCTTGGTAAGAGCGAGAACGATAAAACAAAAAACCAAAGTCCAGACCGCACGGTGAGAGACAATCTCTAGCGGATTAGCTGGCTTGAGCAGAGGCCAATAGATAGGAAAGAGCCCCCACAGTGTGTAAGCGCTGACTCCAAAGAGTAGGCCAAGGCTTCGAACCTTCGCCTTATCTTCAACCATTACTATCTAAAGTTCACGAACTGAACTGCGAAGTCCCATTTTCCATCTTTGATCATGGCAATTGCATCTTGAAGATCATCACGACTCTTACTTGTGACGCGTAATTCATCGCCCTGGATCGCACTCTTGACTGTCTTAGGACCTTCATCGCGCAAGAATTTTGCAATCTTCTTGGCATTCTCAGTCGAGATTCCCTCCTTGAGAGGACAAGAGATCTTATAAATCTTTCCAGATAGTTGTGGCTCACTTGGATCAATATGCTTGAGTGAGACTCCACGTTTGATTAATTTATCCTTGACAACATCTAGGGTTGCCTTTGCGCGCTCTTCTGTGTCAGCTTCGATATTAATCTTTTCGCCAATCAACTCAATTTTTGCGCCAGTGTTTTTGAAGTCGAAGCGAGTATCAATTTCACGAATCGCCTGATTGATTGCGTTATCGAGCTCCATACG
>CANLFL010000039.1 GCA_947489825.1 Candidatus Nanopelagicaceae bacterium | reverse complement strand
CGGTAGCCACCGAGTAATTTGTAAACAGGAAGATTTGCTTGCTTGCCTGCGATATCCCATAACGCAACATCGAATACGTGGGTCATATTTGGTGCAAAACGTTCGATGCGATCGAGCTCCCATACGCGTTCCCACAAATGCTCACGCATCAATGGATCTTGTCCCACGAATTCTGCTCTAAACCGACGATCGACATAATCTTTAAAAATAACCCCACGGCTAACGGAAGCAAAACCAGTGATTCCGGCATCTGTTTCAATGACCAGCCAAGCGCCTGTGTGCGCGCCATCGGAACCTGGTACGTTTTTTCGCCAGACAAATGCGGGGGACATGCCAGAGCGTTCCTCAAGTACAACTTCAACGTTGGTGATCTTCATGGTCGCCTACCTTCTCACTCGGTTTATAACGGCTTCATAACAAGTGGGGGATTTGCGCCTGCGGGGGCGCAAAACTCCCAAAAACAAGTCTCTGAAATACTATACGAAATAGTATTCCTACCCATAGTATTTCGGCAACTGGTTCGATTGGCAACAAGGAGCCGTCGCCAGACCTACAGAGGGGGAACACCTTGAAGAAGAAGTACTCACTAATCGCGGTCGCTGCGGCGGCTGCAATTGCAGGTACAACAGTCATGGCGATGCCAGCTCAGGCTGCTAAGCCATCGATCGTCGTCTGGGTAGATGCACCACGTCTACCAGGTGCAAAGTTGTACGCACAAATTATGAAAGGCAAAGTTGATGTGAAGGTAGAACTTCACGCGCAGGGCGACCTGTTGGCAAAAGTGCAGTTATTTAATCGTGTTAAAAAAGGTTGGCCAGATGTAGTTTTCGGTCCACCAAACGATGTAGCGGTACTTAAAAACCCAATCATTGCTAATGCACGTGAACTTTCGAGTTTACTCACTCCAGCAGAGATCAAGGATTTCGGAAAACTGAATGATTGGTCGAAAGCGTCAGATGGTAAGTATTACTCCATTAAAAATGATATGGCTCAAAGTGTGCTTTGGTACAATACAAAGTTATTCACAGAGTTTGGTTACAAAGTTCCAACCAAGATGAGCGAATTGTTTGCCATTGGTAAAGACCTAGCAGCCAAGCATCCAGGGTACTCATTGGGTGCATTAAGTGATGCAGCCGCATACTCAGGTTACTTTTGGCCTTCACAGTGCCCACTGAACAATGAGTTAAGTGCAACGCGTGTACTTATTAATGCAAAGGACCCTAAGTGCACACGAGTTACCGCTGCGCTTCAACCTCTCATTGACGCGGGCGTCTACTACGCAGGTTCAGCATTCTCACCAGAGTATGCTGCAATTGCGAAGGCAGGCAAGCTTGTAGCTCACATTGGGCCATCATGGTATGGCGAATTCGTTATTCGACCAGCTGGTTCATTTGCGCAGCCTGCAGGCGCTTGGACGGCAGCACCTATGCCTCTATGGGATGGTGAAAAGGTCGCTTATTCTGGCGAATGGGGTGGTGGTATTTACACCGTTTCTCCTCATTCCAAGTTCCCACGACAAGCTCTAGATTTTGCGCTCTTCATGACTGGTGACAAGAGAAATGTTGTCGACGTGAAGAACCCAGATGGCAGTAATGGAGCTCCTACTTTCCCTGCAAGTCTGAAGGGAAATGCATTGTGGAAAGCAAAAATTGATGCTGATCCTTATTACGCATCAAGTCCGTATCCAGCAATGGCTGCTCAAGCGGGCAAGGTATGGACAGGCGTAAAGCCGGTTCGCTATGACGCAGATGGAGCATGGGGTGCTGCTTTCGGTCCCGAGCTATCCAAGTCAAAGGATCTGCAGAAGGCTCTTGAAGCCTATGCGGCATACACCTCGAATCTGGCACAGCAGCTGGGCTATGAGGTCACAACCAAAAAGTAATTCGCAAGAATTACATTAATCAGTAAAAAAGAGTGGAGGATTTCGTTTAACGAAATCCTCCACATCTTTCTGAAAAACTACTCTAGGAGAATTTGTGGCTAAGACGAAACGGTATAAGCAGAGTAACTTTGTGATGACTCTTATGTTAGCGCCGTACGCTTTTCTCCTCCTAGCTTTTGGGCTCCTACCACTATTTATGGCTGTTGCTGAGGTGCCAACTCCATCTCTTATCAATCCAGATGGTGGTTGGGATGCCTTTAGAATCGTTGTTCAAGATTTTAGATTCCCAGTTGCGGTAAAAAATGTCGGTGGGTTTATGCTTTATTTTATCCCCATGATGATGATCACGGTCATCGCCATGGCATTAATGCTCGATGTGAAAACGACAAAGTGGGGCAGATATCTTCGCTTGGCTTATATAGTCCCCGCCTCGGTATCCGGTGCTGTGGCGGTTCTAGTCTGGTGGGCAATTTTTGAGCCAACCATCAGTCCTATAAAACCATTTTTGAACTTTTTCGGAATAGATTCTGCCCGTCAAATTTGGCAAACAGAAAATCTCACTTATTTAATCGCGATTATGGCATTTTTTGCATTAGCTGGAAATTGGATTTTGATTCAGTATGGGTCACTGCAGAACATTTCCTCAGAGATTATTGAGGCGGCAAGGGTAGATGGCTGTTCAGCGTTTCAATTGGCCGTGAGGATTAAATTGCCGCTCATCCAAAAATATGTCGTGTACATGGCGGTCTTGGTCTTTGCAGGTGGTCTACAGATATTTGTCGAACCACAACTTTTAAATACAGGAGTTTATGTAGGAATCGCAAGTTCATGGTCGTTCGACCAACTTAGTTACGAATTAGCTTTCAAAGCTGGCGATTTTGGTGGTGCCTCTGCACTCTCTATCATTCTGTTGATTCCAAGCCTCATAGGAGCGCTAATTGTGATCTTCAAAACGGACATGTTTGATGTTAAGACAACTGCCGATAAAGAATCTGAGTAGGAGTTAATTACATGAAAACGATATTTAATACCTCAAAGAAGAAGAAATTACTCGCTCAAGAAAATCGGGTAGGAATGTTTTTCGTCAATTCCTGGTTGATATTTTTTGCTCTTATTAGCCTCATTCCAATGGCGTGGTTGCTCTTAGCCCCGTCAAAAACTGATGAGCAAGTCGTAAATAATGCACCCTTATCCTTTGGAAGTTTTAAAGGCTACTTCACTGCTTGGAACAACCTAAGGTTTTTTGATGATGGGGTAATCCAGCAGTGGGTAATTAACTCCGTAGTTTTCAACATTGCAATAGTTATCATTGCTACAGCAACAGCCTCTTTAGCTGGTTTTGTATTATCAGCATCTCGAATACGATTCAAAAGGGTTTACCTCATTAGTACGCTCATCATGATGTTGATTCCACCAGTAGCTCTTGTCGTCCCACTCTTTGTTCTCATGGATAAAGTTGGCTTAGTAGATAATCCGCTATCCGTGATCTTGATTTCCTCTCTTTACCCATTTGGTACTTTCCTTTCATATATTTATTATTCAACAACTATTCCACCTGAGCTCTACGAGTCTGCGCGATTAGACGGATGCAGTGATTGGCAGCTGTATACCAAGATCGCATTTCCACTCTCGGGAGCGCTAATTAGTTTGCTAGCTTTCTTTGCTTTTATTGGTAATTGGGCTAATTACTTTTTACCTTACATTCTTCTTTATTCTTCGGAGAACTACACACTTCCGTTGGGTCTGGGATTCCTATTTAATTCAACGCCTGCGATCAATCCAGGCGTCGGAGCTACCTCAGTTCCTATCTACAAGCCAGAGATCGCATTGGCGGGTGTTCTGGTTGCGTTACCAATTCTGATTGTATTCCTCTTGTCTCAGAGACGTTTGGTCAAAGGAATGCTCGCTGGCTCAATCAAAGAGTAGGGGAGATTGATGGACCAGAAGGTCTATCCATTTAGCGCAGGCAATCGCACCATGTCCGACCTTCTGGGCGGCAAGGGAGCCAATCTCGCAGAGATGGCGACTTTGGGTATTCCTGTTCCTGATGGATTCACAATCACCACGCGTGCTTGTCAAGATTATTTACGCACGGGAGGTCTCAATCAAGAACTTCTTGATCAGATTGATGCAGCGATTATTGATCTTGAGAAGAAGATTGGTAAATCATTTGGTGATCCGAAAAATCCTCTTCTAGTCTCAGTTCGTTCTGGTGCAAAGTTCTCAATGCCGGGAATGATGGAGACAGTTCTCAACGTTGGTATGTCAAAGGAAGTTGCAGCTACTCTCGAATCTATTACAGGGGATTCCCGTTTTGCCTGGGATTCCTATCGTCGCTTCATTGAGATGTTCGGCAAAACTGTCTGTGATATTCCATCAGATGCTTTTGCAAAGGCAGCAGCACCGTTGATTAAGGCCGCTGGTGCAAAAACAATTGCCGATTTAGATGGCCCGGCACTACGCAAGGCCGGAGATGCCTTTGTCGCAGTCGTTGAAAAATATACGGGAATGGCATTTCCATTCGATGCTCGCTCACAATTGACTCGCGCCATTGAGGCTGTCTTTCATTCTTGGAATTCCGAGCGCGCACAGCTCTATCGCCGCCGCGAACGCATCAGTGCAGACCTAGGTACCGCCGTCAATGTGCAGGCGATGGTCTTTGGAAACATTGGCGATACATCAGGCACTGGCGTCTGTTTTACACGCGACCCAGGTAGCGGAGCACCTGGTGGCTACGGCGATTATTTGCCGCGTGCACAAGGTGAAGATGTTGTTGCTGGAATTCGAAACGCATTCCCACTTACACATCTCGGTGAGGTCAATCCTGAGGCATATGCCGAACTCAATCGCATTATGACTCTGCTAGAAGATCACTACCGTGACATGTGCGATATTGAATTTACAGTCGAACAAGGCAAGCTCTGGATTCTGCAGACTCGCGTAGGCAAGCGAACGGCAGAGGCGGCTTTTAAAATTGCTACACAGCTCGTTGATGAAGGCTCAATCACTATGGATCAGGCACTGACTCGCGTTAATGGAGATCAACTTGTGCAGCTGATGTTTCCGCAATTTGATAAGGCGACAGCACCTAAAGAATTGACTCGTGGTATCGCCGCATCCCCAGGGGCGGCGGTGGGATCTGTCGTCTTTGATCCTCGCGATGCAGCAGACCAGGCACTTGCCGGTATGAAAGTAATTCTTGTTCGCCGCGAAACTAACCCTGATGACTTAGTGGGAATGGTTGCAGCGCAAGGTATTTTGACAGCACGCGGTGGAAAGACATCACACGCAGCGGTTGTTGCTCGCGGAATGGGACGACCTGCAGTCTGCGGAACCGAAAGTATTGAGGTCAACATTGATGAGAAGTTCTTTACCTGTGGCGATGTCACGGTGCGAGAAGGAGATGTAATCTCCATCGATGGCACCACAGGTGCGGTTTTCCTCGGCGAAGTAGCAGTTGTGCCCAGCGTTGTGACCGAATATGTACAAGGAATCGTCGATCCTGGCGCTGCAACATCGTCAGCGCTGATCCGTAGCATTCATCGCATTCTTACTCACGCAGATAATGTGCGGCGCATGACTGTACGTGCGAATGCGGACACCCCTGAAGATGCTGAAATCGCTCGCCGCATGGGTGCACAAGGAATTGGTTTGACCCGTACTGAGCATATGTTCCTCGGTGATCGGCGGGTATTGGTTGAGACTCTTGTATTGGCCACAACTGATGAAGAACGTGCCGAAGTTTTGGCCGAGATGGAGAAATTGCAATTTAGTGATTTCGTTGGAATCTTGCGTGCGATGACTGGATTGCCGGTCACAATACGTTTACTTGATCCACCTCTTCATGAATTTCTCACAGATCAAGCAAGTCTTGCAGTCGATATCGCACTGACTCAAGAACGCGGAGAAGTTGTCGATGAGCGAAAGCTGGCACTCAATCGCGCCGTTAATCGATTGCACGAGTCAAACCCAATGATGGGTCTACGTGGTGTGCGCTTAGGTGTACTAATTCCAGATCTATTTTCAATGCAGGTTCGCGCGTTAACACGTGCAGCGCTTCATGTACGCGCACAAGGTTATGACCCACAACCTGAGATCATGATTCCACTGGTGGCTTCTCAACGAGAGTTGCTCTACTTCCGTTCTTCTCTTGAAAAGGAAGTCGCTCGCGTTTTGGAAATTGCGGGAGAGCAGATGGAGATCAGTATCGGAAGCATGATTGAAACTCCACGTGCTGCAATCACTGCGGCGAAGTTGGCTGATTACTCGGACTTCTTCTCATTTGGTACTAATGATTTAACTCAGCTGACTTGGGCATTTAGCCGCGACGATGTGGAGTCGTCATTCTTGCCACGCTACCTTGATCTTGAGCTATTGCCATTTAGCCCTTTTGAATCACTAGATCAAGATGGCGTCGGATTACTCGTCAAGATTGCATGCGATGAGGTGCGTACTGTTAATCCAGAGATGAAACTTGGAGTCTGCGGTGAGCATGGAGGAGATCCACGAAGCATTGATTTCTTCCACCATGTGGGCTTGGATTATGTCTCCTGCTCACCATTTAGAGTGCCAGTGGCACGTCTTGAGGCAGGAAGGGCTGCAGTCAGCGACCACGCAACGACAGGGAGTGCATGATGAAGCACAATGACAAGGTTCGACTTCGTACCGGTGTTGAGGTTTCTAGACTCTCGCTCGGAACTGCCGCTCTTGGCGGGCTCTATACATCAGTCAGTGATGCCGATTCCACAGATACGGTGCTGACGGCTCTCGATAATGGCATTAACTTTATTGATACAGCGCCCCTTTATGGAAAGGGCACTGCCGAAGTTCGTATTGGTAAGGCTTTGGCCGGACGAGATCGTTCCACCTTTGTGATCTCAACCAAGATTGGTCGCTTGTTGGTTCCCTCAACAACTGACATTGATGATTTCTTTTTGGATGCAGATAACACAGTTAAGATAAAGTTTGATTTCAGCGCAGGCGGTGTTCGCCAGTCCCTAGAAGGTTCACTTGAGCGACTTGGGCTAGATAGCGTAGAGATTCTCTTTATTCACGATCCAGATGCCAATGCAGATGAGGCGATACTGGAGGCGTACCCAGAGCTTGATCGCATGCGATCTGAAGGAATTATTAAGGCAATCGGTGTTGGCATGAATCAATGCGAAACACCAACACGTATCATTAAAGAGACCGATATCGATATGGTTCTTATCGCAGGGCGATATTCACTGCTTGATCAAAAAGCATTGGAGGGATTGTTCCCTGCAGCACTTGAGCACAATGTAGATATCATCGCAGCAGGTGTATTTAACTCAGGAATTCTTGCCAATCCTGTAAAAGGTGCGACTTATGATTACGCCCCAGCAAGTGATGAACTCCTTGCAAAAGCTGTAAGAATTCGCGAAGTGCTTGAGGGACATCAAGTTT
>CANLFL010000038.1 GCA_947489825.1 Candidatus Nanopelagicaceae bacterium | reverse complement strand
TTAAAAGACCACCCCAAGAGGCTTGGGGTGGTCTTTTAATTACCTTCGATTTTAGTTGCCTGGCTCAATCTGATGAATTGAGAGTGAACCGGATAGTTCATAGCTTGTGATGATCAGCGCTTTACCAGAAGGCGACTGAGCTGCAGGAACAAAGACGATTCCCTCTGGTGACCAGTACTTAGCATCTTTAACAGGAGTTGCCTTTGTTGGAAGCATCTGGAGCCACTCTTGAAAGACAGGGCTGCTAGGTTGAGTGATATCAAAGACGGCCAGAGCAGACATTCTCTCTAAGCCAAGGATTGCAATTCGACGATCCCCGACCATTCCGACGGCAACACCTTCTGGCTCTGCACCCTTATCGTCGGAGCGATCCTGACCAAGATAGTTTATCGTGCTTTTGTCAGAGGATAAAGAGTGCGAACCGTTAATGTTTGCAACACCAAAGGCCGTGGTCTGAATCTCGTCGAGAAGATCGGCGCTATCCCAAATCACTAATCCATTGCGATACATCGTCATTGAGTTGGAGCCACGAAGATGGATAGTGTCAAGATCCCCATCTCCATCCTTATCGCCAATATTTGGATTAACTTTTGCACGACCTAGTGCAGCTAGTCCTGCCAAAGTAGTCCAATTAGGGAAACGTCGTGCATCCACTTTGAGTGAGGCACCACGTAAATCATCGTTAAGACATGTGTACTCGCGTGCATCGCCCTCGTTGGCAGTTACGAAGTATTGACCTGATCCCACTTTGAAACCAGCGATTGCATCTGGCTGAGAGGCCCCGACTACATTTGCGTAAGTCCGTGGACCTGCGCCTGAATCTTTATCACTGGTATCACGAGCAACCTTCGAGACTTTAGATTCAAAGGCACGTGTAACGCTCTCAAAAGTTGCAGTTGCAATGTTGAGTTTACCAATTGCATTAGCTTCTTGAATCGTGACGTATGCATAATTGTCATCAACTGCAGTCACAAACTCTGGCTCGAAATCCTTAGCGACGCTGTTTACAACTGATGAAAGAGCGATTCCTTTAGCTCTCATTTCAGCGACAGTGAATTGAGTAAATCCAGCAAATCTAAGAACTGGAGAAGCTGGGTTGCTGAGATCAGCAACCGTTACTCCGCCTACCGGATCTGATGCCTTTGTGTAGTCAGTCTCTTCTTTAGCAGCAGTTGCTGGATCATCCTTTGCACAGACCGGTTGAGCCTCGATTGCAATAAGTGCCGTTGTGCCATTTGGTGCAAAAGTTACAGAGTCAGGCAAGACACCTAAAACATCTGGTGAACTCAAGACTTTTCCATTGGTATCAAAGACCACGATCTTGCCGTTTGTAGTTGTTGGAACTCCTGTTGCTGAGAATTTATCAGAAACGTTGACAACAGCTACGACAACATCTTTACCTGCAGCCACGCTAGTTACATCATTTCCATAAGGACTCAATGAAACCGAGCCCACCTTCTTTGGAGTTGCTACAACTGAAATATCATAAATATCAATAGTGTTCTTGACGCCATTGGTCGCAAATATTCGCTTTGATCCCGCGTGGAATGCAGCGATCTCACTACTTCCCTCACCATCGCCAGAGGTAATCGATGTGATCTCGGTGATCTTAAGGGTAGATTCATTAGCCAGTGCTGGAAGTTGTCCAGCGGTAATGAGTGCGGAGGCGGTTAAAACTACAATTAACGGAAATTTTCTCATGGGTGTATCTTGGGTAAACGCCATCCATATTTAGCAAATCACTGGCAAACTTAATATGAACATTTCATTAAAAGCTCGCGCGCCTCTACCGCAAGACGGAGCAGAATTCGCCGATAGTTCACCTGAGGTTAAACAACGCCACGCGCCCTACCCCGAAGTAATACCGCAGAATATTGATGCTTCCCCGAACGTGAACCTACGCATAGAAGGGAAGTGTCATGCCAACATATCAAGAATTTCCAACCTGCGATCTTTGCCGGTCTATTGACCTTGAAATCGTTCATAACGATGACTTTGGACCGATGACCGCTTGCTCTGAATGTGGATACACATGGATCGCCAAGTACGACGAACTCACACCTGAAATAAATATCACGCAAGCTTCATAACCGCAGAGAGAAATCTCCGCACCGCTCTTCATCAAGAGATCATGCGCCATTCACTCACTGCTCAACCCCTGAAAACCTTTATGCCAGATGATTTCGCCATGGACATTTCTTCAGCGCTAAACAGATTTCGCATATTTGGAACTTCTGATCGTCACGACTATGAATTCGAAGGCGAAGATCGCCTACGCATCAGTCGCACCCGTCGTGCCATTGATCTACAAGAGCAAGAGCTCATCCAGCTTGCGCTGCTTGAAGAACGTCAAAAATCCGCCTAATTAAATCGGTCTGCTTGACTAGCACCGCAGCGATTTAAACTAGCGATCCTCGCAATTCGAAGGCATGTGCCACTCGCTCCACTGAAACTACAAATGCTGCAGTGCGCAGATCAATCGAGTATTTCTTTGACACCTTATGAACATTTCCAAATGCCTTCTCCATGCGCGCATCAAGTTCGCTGCGGAACTTTTCAATTGGCCATGAAAACTCCTGAATGTTCTGCGTCCACTCAAAGTAGGAACCCATCACGCCACCTGAGTTTGCCAAAATGTCAGGCACGATAACGACGCCCTGCCCGCGCAGCTCTAGATCTGCCGCGATCGTCAATGGCTGGTTCGCACCTTCAATTATGAAATCTGCATTGATCTTGCCGCAGTTATTCTCGGTGATAACGCCACCCAGCGCAGCCGGGATAAGCACCTCACACTCCATCTGCAAAATATCACCAGCATCAACGCGCTCCACACCCTCTACAGTTTCAAGAGTCGGGTGAGTAAAAATCGCTGTAACATCAATTCCCTTAGGATTTGAAATACCGCCCGTGACATCAGAGATCGCAATAACTTTCATCCCTAGCTCTTGGCAGACCAGGGCTGCATATCTGCCCACATTTCCAAAGCCCTGTACAACAACGCGAGCGCCCTTAACTTTCACACCATGCTTTTCTAAAGTGGCAGCAGCAATTCTCGCAACGCCACGACCGGTTGCCTCTTCGCGACCAGGTGCTCCGAAGAGTTCCACAGGTTTTCCAGTAACACATGCAGGTTGGAAACCTTCAAGCCTGTGGAACTCATCCATGAGCCACGCCATTGTTCTTGCATCGGTTCCCATATCCGGTGCTGGGATATCACGATGGTGTCCAAGAACGTGCACGAGTGATCGCGTCCAGCGTCTGATTATCTCTTCTTTCTCAATCAGAGATAGTTTTGATGCATCGACAGCAACGCCACCTTTTGCTCCACCAAAGGGAACATCAATGAGCGCCGTCTTCCAGGTCATCAACGATGCCAGTGCGCGGACTTCATCAAGATCGACATTTTGATGAAAACGGATTCCGCCTTTGCGGGGTCCACGAGCACTCGAATGTTGCACTCGATATCCGGTGAGAACTTCTATATCGCTCCCTCGACGTAGCGGGATCGAGATAGTGACTTCTCGTTCACAGCTACTTAGCGCTGAAATTACTCCCGGTTTAATGCCAAGGATTTCTCCGGCTTGAGAAACCTTTTCATTAACTTCTTCGAATGCTGATTTACCTGTATGCACCATTCCCACACAGTAGAAAAGCCAGGTAACCCTCAAAAGGCCATTTACCTAGCCATTGGGTGAAATCATGATGAACTGGGCATAGTGAAAGAGGCTCCGGGTGACTAAATCCCAGAGCCTCTGACGAAGCGTGTGACTGGTGGGATTCGAACCCACAACCATCTCCGGAGTCAATGGAATGCTCTATCCGTTGAGCTACAGCCACACGCGTGCGCAACCTAGAGTGAGTTCAGAAGTTGTTGACTCTCGAACTAATCGGTGGTGGATAAAAATGACATTCTGAAAAGTCTCTGAACGTGGTGCTACGATTGCAACTCGGAGTCAATGGAGTGCAAGAAAAAGACCTGCAGGTCATACTGCAGGTCTTTTTTTCCGCCTAATAGGCTTGTGCAAGCAGTGCTACATCTTCTTAAAGGTTTTGCCGCCATCTGTTGACTTGTAAATTGAATTTCCAGCCACAACTGCGATGATCTTAGAAGATTGCGTCACAGTGGATGTGGCCTCCGGAAAATCACTCATCTTCTTCCATGTCAGACCAAGATCACCAGATCGATAGAGGCTCTTGCCCGATGTGGCGAGCAAGCTATCTGAGAGCCAATCAAGTGAAGAAAATGTCAGCGCAGAATCAACAGCACGCATCTTGGTAAATGAATTCTGCGTTGAAATCAACTTCCCATCACGCAATGCAAGTGCGGACCCGACTTTGCCGGGGTTAACCGCAATATCACTCACTAAATTCTTGCCTCGACTCGTCCACTTCTTTCCCGCATTGCTGGAGTAAAGGAGATCACCGCTACTTGAATCAACGCCATACATATCAGCGCCAGCAGTCTCCAAAAGATGAAAATCAACTTCCCCTTGCAACCCCAATTTCTTCCAACTCTTTCCACCATCTGCTGAAGAAAGTAGCCCCACAGGTTGCGGCAAGTTAGAAGCCGATCCTGGGTGTCCACTTGCGTAGAGTTTCTTATCTAAGACTGCTAAACCCATGACGTCGAATATCTCTTTGCCAATGAGGAGAACACTTTTCTCATCAACATATCGGAAAAGTCCCTCATGAGTTCCGAGAATTACCTGATCGCCAAAAGCGCGCACGCTATGGACATGTGAGAGAGATCCAATGTCTTGCCCTGCACCACTTGCTGGATTTGCCCCAAGAAGCAGAAGTGTGGCAACAATGCCACCGATCACCTTGCGATTTCTTAACTCTTTCACTTAACTACACCCTTCCTGCATACGGCATCATGCCGGGCATACTGTAGATATTTGAATATTTCAAACCGCTCTTTGTTGATCGCGCTTCCCACATCATCTCGTTACCGGCGTAGATACTCATGTGGTGAATTTTGCTGATCGTTCCGTCATAGGAATAGAAAAGCAGGTCGCCAGGTTGCATCTCCGATAAAGGAATCTGCTTTGTATATGTGTAATACAAGCCAGAGTTCAGGCGATCCCAGTTCGGCCAACCAAGTCCTGCTGATTTATAAGCGGCATAGACGAGCCCAGAACAGTCGAAAGTATTCGGACCTTCATCTCCCCACACATAAGGCTTACCCGCTAATACCTGACGCTTTGCAAATTCAACGGCCTTGAGCCTTACCGCCTCAGTTGTGCGAGATGCGCTCACACCAGATGGCCCGCCGCCTTTCCAAATCTTTGATTGACCTGAAACTTTTGTCGCTTCATTTGCGCGAGCTTCTTCCAAAATCGCAAGCTGTCTCTGTTGCTCTAAAGTAACTCGAACTTTCTTGGCAGATGCTAAATCTCGTTGCAACTTATCCTGCACCGCCTGCAGCTTATCTACCTCTTTCTTCTGCTCAGCCTCTGAATCATCGGCTTCCTTCTTAGCAGCAGCAACGCGCACTGTGACAACTCGCTGCTCTTCCTTTGCAGCATCTGCTACTACCTTGGCCGCTTGTGCGATCTGCTCAGCCGCCTTAAATCGCGTCAGCGCTGTCTTATTTTTTACACCTAAATTTTCAATTGTTGAGAGGCGGTCAATCATGTCCTGTGGCCCACTTGCACTTAAGACTGCCTCCAGGTTGCTCACTCCGCCACCTGATGTATATGCGTGAAGAGCTAACTTGCCAATCTCACGATGTGTATATGCAACAGACGCTGCCGCCTCGTCATATGCCTTCGTCGCAGCAAGTGACTTCGCTGTAGCCACAACTAACTCTCGTTGTGCCGCCACATATTTCGCCCGCGCAGCATTGGCAATTGCTGTCAACGCCTTGAGGTTGCCACGTGCACTTTCTAATTTCTTGAGAGCATCGGCTGCGATCTTCTTCTTCGCAGCCTCTGCCTTCTTCGCCGCCTCAATCTGGGCCAGCGTTGGCTTAGGAGTAGCCGAGAAAGCAGGCTGACTCGGCAGAAATAGCCCACCAACAAGTACGAGAATTAGAAGCGAACTAATTTTCACCTTCATAGTCTACGCGCGCCTACAAAAGGTTTACGTCCAAACATCGTGACAAACTTCACTACTTCCACTCTCTTACCTGGACGAGGTGCCTGGACCATTTTTCCACCACCCATATACATCGAGACATGGCTAATTGGCTTACCAAAGAAGAGTAGATCTCCGGGCTTTAAAGATCCGACTGAAACCGACTTTCCATATTTAATTTGAATGCGCGATGAGTGCGGAAGTGAAACACCCGCCTGCTGGAATGCACGCATTGTGAGTCCTGAACAATCCCAGCGCGTAGGACCTGCAGCAGCCCATACATAGACATCACCAACTTGCATAAGCGCGTACTTCAACGCCTTAGATCCGCGCGAGTTATCACCTTTGTAGCCGGCAGCATATTTCTTTGATGCATCATAAATCGCATTCTCGCGCGCAGCCTCTTCCCGAGCCAGGCGTTCACGATCTTCCTTCTTTAAACCCTTAAGGAGCTTCTCTGCTTTTGCTAAATCAGCCTTCGCGTTCGCAACCTGCTTATTGAGCTTTTCTCGCTCTGCCCGCAACTGCGCAGTTCGATCTGCCACAACTAACTGTGAAGCTTCTACCTTCTGCTTTGTCGTTGCATACTCACGTAACTGCGTCGAGTAATTTCGCGCAAGTAAATCCATAACCCCTGCATCTGAAAGATACTTGGCGGGATCAGAAGAGAAGAGCAGGTCAAAGCCCTGGCCAAATCCACCGGCTGTGTACTGCGAGATTGCGATGCGAGATAAGGTCGCACTGGCTGCATCGAGCTCCTTACGCAGGACCGCTTCCCGACTTTCCAGCGCACCCGTCTCGCGCTCCAGAGCCTTGATGCGAATAGTCGCCTCGTTAGCATCCTCAAACTTTTCAGCCGCCAAGGTACGTAAGCGATCGACCTCGTTTTGCACACTCTCCACCGATGGCGCAGCCTGAGCCACCCCAGGGCTAAGTCCCAGAATCAAAGCGAGTGCAACTAAAAACCTAAACACAACGATTCCTCTTTTCGCAGAACGCCAACGGTGGCAATTGCCAGCCCTCCAGCGGCCTTTGATAGCGGTGATCACGAACCCAATATGCCCCAAGTTTAACAAGGCACGCTACCTATCGGCCTAATGAACCCGCATACTCACAGAATAGACACAGACTAAAGTCCTAAATCGCGCTCAAATAGCCGCCCTGCTCTTCACTAAGAATCAATAAAAGAAAGAGGCTCTAGGTGACTAAATCCCAGAGCCTCTGACGAAGCGTGTG
>CANLFL010000037.1 GCA_947489825.1 Candidatus Nanopelagicaceae bacterium | reverse complement strand
CGCAGGTTACATCCGAGCCTACTTACCTTCGCATTCACTCTGAATGCTTTACAGGCGATGTGCTTGGCTCCCAGAGATGTGATTGTGGAGAACAGCTCAAGGCTGCCATGGATCTGATTGTAGAAAAGGGATCTGGATACATCATCTACTTAAGAAATCATGAAGGTCGCGGAATTGGTTTAGCTGAGAAAATTAAGGCCTATCAATTACAAGATCGTGGCTTAGATACCGTCGAAGCAAATATTGCACTCGGACATCAAGTGGATGCCCGCGAGTGGAGTGATGCCGTTGAAATTCTCTCTGAGTTGAAAATCAAGAGTGTTGTCTTGATGACAAATAACCCTGAGAAGATTCAGGCTCTTAGCGACGCAGGGATTACATCTACAGTCCTTTCGTTGCCAATTGCAGCCAATGAGTTCAATCAAAAGTATTTAGATACAAAAGCAACAAAACTCGGACATATAAGGTCAGGAGAATAAAATGTCAGGAAATGCACCAGAAGTTGTTCTTCCACAATTGCCACATGCTCGCGTGGCGATCATCTCTTCAAGCTGGCATTTAGATATTTGTAACGATCTGATCGCAGGTGCACAACGTGCGCTCAAGGCTGCATCGATTAATAATGTAGAAGTTATCTATGTTCCAGGTTCATTTGAAATTCCACTTGCAGCACAGCTTGCTTTTGAAAAGGGATTTAACGCTGTAGTTGCAGTAGGGCTGGTCCTAGAGGGCCAAACTCCTCACTTTGATTATATCTGTCAAGGTGTCACACAAGGAGTCATGGATGTCTCCTTAAAATTTAGCGCACCTATTGGTTTCGGAGTTTTAATGTGTAACACCCTAGATCAAGCGATCGCACGAAGTGGGCGGCCAGGAAGTGTTGAAGATAAGGGTTATGACAGCGCAGTTGCGGCGATAAAACTTTTACAACTCAAAGAGGGCTAGGATTAGCCCAAATTATTGTGGGGGTTAAGTCTCGATGAGCTTGTCTAAAGATGCTAATTGGTGGAAACAGGCAGCGGTCTATCAGATTTACCCACGCAGCTTTAAGGATTCAAATGGCGATGGAATTGGCGACATCAAAGGCATCACATCTCAAGTTCCATATTTAAAATCTCTCTCACTTGATGCAGTCTGGCTTAGTCCCTTTTATCCATCGGCTCTTGCAGATGGTGGATACGATGTTGACGATTATCGCAATGTAGATCCAAAACTTGGAACTCTTGAAGATTTCGATGAGATGCTCACGACTCTTCACAATGCAGGAATTCGAGTATTTGTAGATATCGTTCCCAATCACTCTTCTAATCTTCATCAATGGTTTATCGATGCTCTTAAATCTGAACCAGGATCGCCAGAACGTGCGCGCTATATTTTCCGCGACGGCAAAGGCAAAGACGGAGAATTACCTCCAACGGATTGGCCTTCGCACTTTGCTCCATCAGCATGGACTCGCATCAAAGAAAAAGATGAAAAGCCGGGGCAGTGGTACTGCCATCTCTTTGCTCCAGAGCAACCCGATTTCAACTGGGATAATCCAGAGGTTGAAGCAGATTTCATTAAGACTCTTCGCTTCTGGGCCGATCGCGGCGTAGATGGATTCCGTGTAGATGTTGCCCATGCAATGAAGAAAGATCTTTCAGAGCCACTTCGCAGTCAACCCACTCTTGGATATGAGAATCCTCGCCTAGATGGCAAGGGAGTCTTCTTTGATCGCACCGAACTCTTTGAAGTCTATAAAGAGTGGCGCAAAGTCTTTAACGAGTATGACCCACCACGTGTAGCTGTGGCAGAGGCAAATGTTCCAATTGAACGCATGCCTTTATATGCCAGCGATAAGACTTTGGGGCAGGCATTTAACTTCGCATTCCTTGATGCAAAATTCGATCCATCTGATTATCGCGATACGGTAAAGAAGTCACTAGAGATTGCAGATAAGAACAAGTCATCATCTACATGGGTGCTTTCAAACCACGACAAGATTCGCCATGCAACTCGATACGGATTACACCCAATTGTTGATGAGAAGAAATGGCTCCTTGCAGATGGCACAACCCATCCTTTAGATCGTGAAGCAGGAACTCGTGCAGCGCTAGCTGCGACTATGTTTATCTTGGCTCTTCCTGGATGTACATACATGTATCAAGGCGAAGAACTTGGTCTTCATGAAGTCACAGATATTCCTCATGATCAGATTCAAGATCCGGCCTACGTTGGAAATCTTTACACCGAGAAGGGCCGCGATGGATGCCGCGTTCCATTGCCATGGTCTTCAACTGGATCTTCTTATGGATTTGGAAACGGTGGTTCGCACTTGCCGCAACCAACATGGTTTGCAGAGACAAATGTGCAACTACAAGATGGCCAAGCAGGATCCCCCCTTGAGATCTATCGAAAAGCACTTGCGCTACGTAAGAAGCTACAAGGCGACGAGCTACTCATGTGGCATGAGACTAAGAACAAAGAAGTACTACATTTCTCACGCCCAGGTGGCTGGAACACTATGATCAACTTCAGAGGCCACCCACATAAATTTGAGGCGAAGGAAATCCTTCACTCATCTTCTCCAGTAACTGACTTCACGCTTGAAGCGGGAACTACGGTCTGGTTTAAGGTTTAGGTGTTAGGGTCTTTGATATGACAAGTCGTGAATGCGCAATCGTCACAGGGGCAAGTAGCGGAATCGGTGCTGCAACTGCTCGTGCTTTAGCAGATAGTGGGTATGACGTAATTGCATGTGCGCGTCGCATGGATCGTCTTGAAGCACTTGCTGCTGAAAATGAAGCAATTACTGCCCACTATCTAGATATCACAGATCAAAAAAGCGTTGATCAGTTAGTGAGTGATTTATCCGATCGAAACGTTTCAGTACTCATCAATAACGCAGGTGGAGCATTTGATGCAGCCTCTGTCTTGGATTCAGATCCGGCTATCTGGAGTAAGACTTACGATCTCAATGTTGTAGGAACTGTCCGAATGGTGAAGGCCTTCACGCCAGCAATGCAGAAACTAGGACACGGACATATCGTGATCATCTCGTCAACTGCCGGTCATGTTGCCTACGAAAATGGTGGAGGCTATGTAGCTGCAAAACATGCCGAAACTTCACTTGCGCGCACGCTACGGCTTGAACTCAATGGCCTTCCAATTCGAGTAACTGAGATTGCACCAGGCATGGTTAAGACAGAAGAATTT
This sequence comes from Candidatus Nanopelagicaceae bacterium, assembly GCA_947489825.1. The sequence continues at coordinate 4,190 of CANLFL010000037.1, read as the reverse complement.
GCAAAGATTAGATTCGGGGATGCCGATCGTGCCGCGAAGGTATATGAGGGTGTTGCCGCACCGCTATTGGCAGAAGATGTTGCTGAAGCAATCAGATGGAGCGTTACCTTGCCAGAGCACTTCAATGTTGATTCACTAGTAATTCGCCCGGTAGCCCAGGCTGCAAACCATAAAGTTCATCGCACTAAGTAATTACTTAACTACAACCCGAAACTTTTCAAGGGTTGGATCAGTTGCATAAGCAATACGCACTCCAGCTTTCTGTGAAGCAGATAGACCTTGCACAATCATTTGCGTCAAAATCTCACCAGGTGCGATAACTGCAACACCTGGGGGATATGGCGCGATCAAATCGGCACTCACTCTTCCAACAGCATCTGCCGCAGAAACCATCTCAGTTGTTGCAAAGTAAGCATCGCGCATTGAGATACCAACTTCTGGAATAACCGACCAGCTGAGCGCAGTAGCGCTAGGCCGTGGGGTGCTTTGCTGGGAGCGAGAGATCTCAATCAGCACTTGAGCAAGTTCATCAAAGTCTGCGCGCGTATCTGCCAGAGTTGCAAGGAAGACGACGGTGTCTTGATCGGCCATTTCGACTCGAATTCCGTGCTCGCCTAAAGCGCTTTCAATTGCAACTCCTGAAGCACCTAGCTGATTTGCTCGAAGAACGATCTTGGTGGGATCAAACCGTCCAGCGGGAAAATCGCTGGCGTTAAGAAATATTGGCAGCGAAAATTCTGATTGAACCTTCTCTTTAAAGTAGACAACATTGCCCAGTAGCTCACCGAGTAATTCTTCCCCACGAGTCTGCAAAAGGGCACGCGTTGCATCGATGGATGCAAGAGGTGCACCGGCAGGAGAAGTGGTGTGGGTAGTTTCAAAACTTTGCTCAAGTCGGTCAGCACTTAAGAATTTAGTTTGTGCCAACAAAAGAGCGGATGCGCTATACCCAGGTAGTGCTTTATGCACACTTGTGATCAGTGCATCAGCGCCCATCTGTAATACATGGGCAGGCATCTCTGGATGAAAACCAAAGTGTCCACCCCATGCTGCATCAATAATCACTGGCATTGAATGTGAATGTGCAATCTTTACTAGCGCACCAATATCTGAAAGTGTTCCTAGATACCCGGGTTCAGTGAGCAAAAGCGCGATCGGATTTTCAGGAAGCACTCGTTCTAATTCACTGACAGGAATACCAAGAGGAATTCCTGTTGCGCTATCAATATCGGGAGTCAGCCAGAGCGGTTCAAGGCCGGCCAACACGAGTGCGCTTAAGACAGAGCGATGTGCGGTGCGACTGATTGCAACTTTATCGCCAGGTTTTCCGAGTGCAAGAATTACCGCTTGGTTGGCATGAGTAGATCCACCTGTTGAAAATCGAGCAAAGTCTGCGCCCCAGAAATCTGCTGCTAGTTTCTCTGCTTGTGCAAGCACTTGGTTGGTGAGCTTAATTTCATCGAGCCCGCCATAGAGTGGAATATCTGAATCAACCAGCGCTCCTAAGCCAGCATTTAAGCGCGATGCTCTCTGCTTGTGACCTGGAATAGTAAATGGGCTTCGCTTGCGCTCGAAGTAAGAGAGGTATGCATCGAGTAAAGGTGCGATGTTTCGAAGATCACCTGTACTCATGAGGCTAAGCCTAACTTCTCGGCCGCCCTACTTTCCCCAAGGCTCTATGATTTACTCATGACTTCCAACGCTCACGAACCGCTTCCGCAATCACGTCATATTGCAACGGAGATTCCTGGTCCTAAATCTGTCCAGGCGCTGGCTCGACGTAAAGAAGCAGTATCTGCAGGCCTTGGTATGGCTATTCCCGCAATCATCGCACGCGCAGAGGGTGCGATTATGGAAGATATCGATGGCAATCGCATCATTGACCTTGGTTCAGGAATTGGCGTAGTTACTGTAGGAAATGCAAATCCACGAGTTGTCTCTCGAGTAATTGAAGCAGCGCAAGCATTTACACATACAAACTTCACTACCGCTCCGTACTTGGGATATATCGAAGTATGTGAAGCGCTCAATGAGCTAACTCCTGGAACATTTAAGAAGAAATCAATCTTGCAGAACTCTGGCGCAGAGGCCGTTGAGAATGCAATCAAGATCGCGCGCCACTACACAAAGCGCCAAGCAATCGTTGTTTTTGAACATGCTTATCACGGACGCACCAACCTCACGATGGCACTGACTGCAAAGAACATGCCATACAAAGAAGGCTTTGGTCCATTTGCTAACGAGATTTATCGCATGCCGATGCCATATGCCTATCGTTGGGTTGGTGATGTATCGACAATGGCTGCAGATGCGCTCGCAGATGTCACACATAAAATTGAGAAAGAGATCGGCGCAAAGAATGTTGCTGCGATCATCATCGAACCAATTCAAGGTGAAGGTGGATTTATTGTCCCACCGAAGGGATTCCTTCCTGGCCTGAGTGAATACGCAACTAAGAATGGAATCGTATTTATTGCTGATGAAGTTCAGACTGGATTTGCTCGCACTGGGAATTACTTCGCAGTCGAAGATGAAAATGTTGAGCCAGATATGATCGTTACCGCTAAGGGAATTGCAGGTGGATTACCACTTGCTGCAGTAACGGCTCGTGCAGAGATTATGGATTCATCACATGTGGGTGGCCTTGGCGGAACTTACGGTGGAAATCCAATCGCATGCGCCGCTGCTCTCGGTGCAATGGAAGCAATCCGCGAAGATAAGCTTGTTGAGCGCGCACGCGCGATTGGCAAAATCCTTAACGAAAAACTCACTGCAATGGCTGCAAAGTACCCAGTCATCGGCGATGTTCGCGGACGCGGTGCCATGCAAGCAATTGAAATTGTCGTTGCAGGGAGCAAAGATCCAAACCCTGCCGCGATGGCAACCGTGATTAAGTATTGCCAAGCTCAGGGTGTCTTGATTCTGACCGCTGGTACCTATGGCAACGTCATCCGTTTCTTGCCTCCGCTTGTTATCAGCGATGAACTTCTTATCGAGGCCCTCGGGATTCTTGATGAGGCTTTTGCTTCTCTTTAAGCACTAATTCTTTTAACTCCTCGACTCGTGGGATACTTGGACTATGGCCGATGAGATCGAAGACTTTGATGACGATCTCGACCTTACGCTTTATGCAGATCCAGTGGAGTTACTCTCTCAAGTTCTCTCTCAACTCAATGAGAAAATCAAGATCGGTCTTAGAGTAAATGGAGAATTCCACTTAGCGCTCACCGGTGGAACTCTTGGTGCGGATCTATCCAAAGCGCTAGTTGAAGAATGCAACGCCAATCCTGATCGATATCAGGGGCTCCACATTTGGTGGAGTGATGAGAGATTTGTTGAGCGCAATAGCCAGGAACAAAACAGTGCACCGCTACTCAGAACGCTAACCAATAGTGCAATAACTATTCATTTTGTTAAAGCTAGCGATGAAGTTTCATCGATTGATGAGGCGGTTGCTGATTACAGCAGAGAACTTGGCGAAAACTTTATGGATCTCACAATTCTTGGGCTTGGCCCTGATGGCCATATTGCATCCTTATTTCCGGGCGCTGCTCATATTGATCGATTAGAGAAAGTAATTGCAATCACTGATTCCCCAAAGCCACCTGCTGTTCGTGCAACGTTTACTCTTTCGATGATTAACGCCTCTACTCTTGTGTGGATTATTGCTGCAGGAGCATCAAAGGCCGATGCAGTTACCAAGATTATTGAGGGAGATCTCTCGATACCAGCCAGTTATGTCAGAGCGGCCGATCACACACGTCTTATTGCTGACACGGATGCGTTCTTTACTGAGTAATTAGAATAGACTTCACAAGTAATTTCGAAAGAGGGTATGAGGATATGAGCCAGAACGTGAATTTTGGAATGGTCGGCCTTGGAAGAATGGGCGCCAATATCGTTCGCCGCCTCTCTCGTCATTCAATAACTTCAGCTGTCTATGACGTCAGCCCAGATGCGGTCGCTACCTTGGCCGCAGAAGGTGCCATCGGCGCAAAAGATATGGCTGATCTAGCTGCAAAGCTCACAGCACCTCGAACAATTTGGATTATGGTTCCAGCCGCAGTTACCGATTCAACAATTGTTGCCATGGCAGAACATCTTGAAAAGGGTGACACCATTATTGATGGTGGAAATAGCTACTATAAAAATGATTTAAAGAATGCAGCGCTGCTCGCAGAAAAGGGAAT
>CANLFL010000036.1 GCA_947489825.1 Candidatus Nanopelagicaceae bacterium | reverse complement strand
GATACAGGCTCGGTTGATTCATCAACGAAATTACTTAAAGGCGCTGGTATCCCAATTCTCACAATGTCGCGCGAGACTGGATTCGGTGCAGCAATTGCTTCTGCAGTTGAAAAACTTCCACCGAAAATTGAAAACGAATGGCTTTGGATTCTCCATGATGATTGCGCGCCAGCACCAGGTGCACTCGAAGCCTTACTTGCAGCCGTTGCTGATCGCCCGAGCGTTGTTATGGCTGGTCCAAAATTACTTGGGTGGCACGATCGCACACATCTTCTTGAAATCGGAATAAGTATTGCAACCAACGGTGCGCGTTGGACAGGACTTGAAGATTCAGAATATGACCAAGGACAACATGATGGAGTTGCAGATGTATTGGCGGTAAGTACAGCAGGTGCCTTGATTCGCAGAAGTGTTTTTGAAGAGCTCGGTGGCTTTGATCAGAACCTAGAACTCTTCCGCGATGACGTTGATTTTGGCTGGCGGCTCCACGCTGCAGGCCATGGGGCAATTGTCGTCACAGATGCCCTTGCTTATCACGCGCAAGCTTCTGCAACAGAGCGACGTGAAGTTGATGTGAAGGGTGCGCTCCTTCGTCGACCGCTTCTATTGGATCGGCAGAATGCTGCCTACGTTCTCTTAGCTAATGCAACATGGTGGCTACTTCCGCTTCTGGCCATACAACTTCTTGGTTCTGCAGTTATACGAGCAGTGGGCTATCTCTTTGCAAAGCTTCCTGGGTATGCAGCAGATGAGATTCTTGCAATTGGAAATCTTCTGGTGAAACCAGGGGAGTTGCTGAAGGCGAGAAAGGCACGCAAATTAACACGTCTTGTATCTTCACATGTTGTATCCCGATTTATTCCGTCAAGAGGACGCCAACTTCGCTTAGCAATCGATCGGGGTTTGAGCTCCCTGAGAGATTTCATTCTCAGGCCCACAAAGGAATCAATTCTGGATGAGTCACTTCTAGATCTTCCTACTGAGAAAGAATTAGAAGAAGAAGATCTGCTTACTCCCGTGATATCTCGTAAATGGAGTTCAATATTTCGCAAGCCCTTTGTCATCATATTTATCTTTCTCATATTACTCACACTTATCTGGTCTAGAAATCGAATCGGTGCCGTCTCAGGAGGAACGTTGGCTCCTTCGCCATCAGGGGCGCAAGATTTGTGGGATTTTTACTTCGCTCCTTGGCATGAAGTTGGCTTAGGAAGCAAGAGCGCTGCTCCATTGTGGATGCCCATCATCGCCCTAGCTTCAGTTCTCACTCTAGGCAATGTCTCACTCTTTATTTCACTCTTCTTTATTGCAGCGCCTCTTTTATTATTTTTATCAGGACATCATCTCGTTAAGAAAGTGAGCGAGAATCGCTTTATCACTGCTTCGGCAGCGCTCCTCTATGCAATTTCACCAATAAGCATCTCTGCCGTTAACTCAGGACGCTTTGGAATTTTGATGATTATGATTCTTGCGCCATTCCTTGTTGATGTGGCTATCCAGTGGCGAAAAGTTGATGAATTTTCGATTCGCAAGATGTCAGCACTTTCGCTCTTACTTGCACTCATGTTCGCCTTTGCACCACCGTTTTTCATCGCACTGCTGATTCTGACCTTGGTGGCCGTCACACATGACCTCATTGAGTGGCGAAGAGTTCCACATCAAACTCGCCCCTTTTCGCTCCTGGTACGTCGGGCGCTCCTTTTAGTTGCTCCACTGGCACTGACAATTCCGTGGAGTTTGGAGATCATTAGCTCTCCTAAGAAATTCCTTATCGATATCGGACTGCTCTCTTCTGGCGGTGGAGCAAATCTTGCTTTCACAGCAAATCCAGGCGGTGCAGGTTCGCTTCCTTGGTGGCTCATCAGCCCCGTTCTTTTAATTCTTGCAATCGGAGTTTTCTCCATTGAGCGTGCACGAAAAGTGGCGCTCGTTGGTGGCTCATTCATATGTCTGGCAACCATCGCATCAATATTTACTACCACTGGAAAAGGAACAACTGCTCCTAATTACATCTACGCAGGGGTATTCATCTCACTTGCAACTCTAGCCGCCTTATATTGCTCAGTTGCAATTCTCGATAAAGTTCGTGAGCGATTGATTGAAACACATGTTAATTATCGTCACTTCGCAGTCTCTGCTCTTGTATCTATTTCCGCCATTTACGCTCTCACTGCCTCTGGATGGATCGCAACGCAAGGACCGCAAGCGCCTCTGCAATCTGCTCAAGGTGAAGTACTGCCACCATATCTTGCAATCGAGACTCAATCGAAAACTCTTGTTTTACGCGAGCGACTTGTCGGAACAACACCATCATTGAATTACTATATTGCTCGCGGTAGTGATGTATCGCTTGGTGATGCTGACGTTGCACCAGCAGAAGTTTCTGAGATCGTAGTCGCGGTAACTGCTCTCGCAGATGGAAGCGGTGTAACTAGTAGCAAGACATTTGCAAGTTATGGAATTACCTACATATTTCTCAAGGCACCATTTCAAGCCACATTGGTCCAGACAATTGATGGAGTTGGGGGCTTTACTCGTGCATCTTCGACATCTTCTGGGATTGTGTGGAAAGTTTCTGGTGCAACGGGAAATCTCATCCTGACCGATGCAAGTGGAAAATCTTCCCTGCTTGCTCCGACCTCTCTGCCGGATGAATACATGGTTGCGACTCCAGGTGTAGTCACCCTTACTGAAAGTTACAGCCGCTCATGGCAACTTGTACAAAATGGTGAGCGGCTCACACGTATCAAGAGTGATCTCTCACTTCCGCAATTTTCAGTCGAAGAAGTTGGCCCGGTGCTCTTGATTCATGATGGTTCAGTCAGGCGCGGCTGGATCTCGCTCCACCTCATTATTCTCCTCACCTTTCTCCTCTTTGCAGCCCCAAGTGGTCGTCGTAAGCGAGAGATTTCCGAGAGAGAGCTAGCATGAGATTTAAACGCCCTCTACTCATCATCGCAGCAGTGATTGCAACCCTTGCGTTCAGCAACCTCACTTCAGTATCTGTAACTCAGAGTGACTTCTCAGAAAATTATCCACCTGTGGTTTGTCCTGCGACACCAGCAGGGCAGAGCAGCGCGATTTCAGTTCCTTCAACACAGACTGGATCGAGAGTTTTAGGCAAGAAGACAGTTATTTTTAAACCTACCCGTACCTTGCGCTTGATGCAGAGTTCTATTCCCACCATTTTAGATACGAAGAATATGACATCACCTGTGTGGCAAATCAAGAAAGGCGTGTGGGCTGGTGCAACGATTTGTTCGGCACCATCTATTTCTCAATGGTTTGTTGGCGGAGCAGCTGATGTGACAAGTAAGGGAAAACTTATCCTGATCAATAGTGGATTAAGTGAAGCAATTATTGATGTCGGAATTTGGAGTGAATCTGGAATTCGACCTCCGAAAGTTGTGACGCTAAAAGCTAATTCCTCTGTTGTGCAGACTCTTGATTCACTGGATCCGGGAGCTGCGCGAATTGCTCTTCATATCGCGCCACGATCGGGACGAGTAAATGCCTTCCTTGTAGATGAGCGTGGCCGCGGACTTCAATCTCTTGGCGGAGACATGGTCAATGCATCGCCAGATCCAAGTAAGGTAGTTGTGATTCCTGCAATTCCTCACATGAAACGATCTGGCAAGGTGCTAGGTCATACCTTGCGTGTTATTGCACCCGGTGATCTGGATGCTCGAATCTCTGTTGAACTCATCTCAACTAAGGGATCATTCATTCCTGTCGGATTTGATGGTCGTGCGATAAAGGCCGGTATCGTGACTGAGATTTCACTTAATCCTCAACTTGCTCCAAGTACCTTTGCGCTAAAAATTTCTTCTGACCGCCCGATTGTGGCTTCGGTGTATTCATCTACATATGCGCAGGCGAAGTCAGACTTTGTATGGAGTACATCAACAGCAGAAATGACAGAGTATTCATTAGCTGTGAGTGGACTTGCCCCGACGCTGGTCTTTTCGGGAGAGAGAATTTCAGTTTCTCTCTCAATCCTCTACACAAATAAGAAAGAGAAGAAATTCACAGTCACGGGAGAGGGTATTGCGAGCTTTAAAGTGCCGGAGAATGCTCGAACCATACACTTCACAAAAGTTAGCGATAAGACCGTGGGTGGTGCACTCATATCAACACAGAGTGGATACGGCTATCTTCCACTTGTCCCTGGTAGCGAACTGACCCGCGTACTACTTCCTACTGCGAATATCCGTGTCTTAAATCCATAGCCTTACCAATTCCCACTAATCTTCTATCTATGACTTCGGCAGTAAGAACAGGTAGAGGATGCTCGCGGGCGACATGTCGCGCGATGGCAACAATGACCCTTACCTATATCTACGCAGATTCAACTGCCGTACTTGGACCATTAGCAACCTTTGCAGAACCTCATGCTTACGATTTATGTGAGTTTCATGCTCGCAAGTTAACTGTTCCCAATGGTTGGTCGGTTATTAAAGAAGAGATTTCACAATCTGGATCTGGACCAACAGAGGATGACCTCATGGCAATTGCGGATGCAGTGCGCGAAGCTGCTGCAATAATTCCGCAAAGTACTGAAGATGTATCTGAACAAGAGCAGAGTGCCCCTCACATTGGTGTACGTCGCGGACATCTTCGCGCAGTTCCAAATTAAAGGCATCAGAAGATGTCAATATTTAAAGCCTATGATGTTCGAGGACTCGTTGATACTGAGATTACTGCTGACTTCTGCTTCGCAACAGGGGTAGCTTTCGCTCGATTTCTTCAGCAAGAGCGAGAACCAGGCACGGTTGTTATTGGTGAGGATATGCGTCCGTCATCTCCAATTTTTGCTGACGCATTTTCGGCAGGAATTACAACGCAGGGTATGGACGTCATACGTATCGGTCTAGCATCGACAGATATGCTCTATTTTGCCGCCGGAAAGTTGAATATGCCGGGTGCGATGTTTACCGCAAGCCACAATCCCGCCGAATACAACGGCATAAAAATGTGTCTGAGTGGGGCCCGTCCAATTGGTAAAGAGTCAGGCTTACTCATTATTGAAAGATATGTTGAGGAAGGCTCACCTATCGAACTAAGAAGTGTGGGTGTGGAACGCTCTCAGCCGATGCTTGATAAATATGTTGAGCACCTACTTAATCTTGTAGATGTGGGATCGATGCGACCGCTCAAAGTTGTCATCGATGCAGGAAATGGAATGGCCGGATATACAGCCCCTGCAGTATTTAAGGGTCTCAACGCTGAAGTCATTGAAATGTATTTCGAATTAGATGGAACCTTTCCTAACCATGAGGCTAATCCAATTGATCCTAAGAACTTGCAAGACTTATCGAAGGCTGTAAAAAAGTATAAGGCTGATATCGGTTTGGCATTTGATGGAGATGCCGATCGCTGTTTTTTAGTAGACGAGAACGGAGATTTGGTTAACCCATCTGCTCTGACAGCTCTTATCGCAGACCGCGCGCTTGCAAGTGATCCTGGATCGACAATTATTTACAATTTGATTTCATCTCGGAGTGTTAAAGAAGTGATCGAAGAAAATGGCGGCACTGCAGTTCGGTCTCGAGTGGGCCATTCCTACATTAAGAAAATGATGGCTGATACTGGTGCGATATTTGGCGGTGAGCACTCTGGCCACTTCTACTTTAGAGATTTTTGGCGAGCTGATTCTGGAATGTTGGCAGCCCTTCATGCACTTGCCGCACTCTCTGAATCTCAAGGAACGCTGAGCAAACTTTTGCATCCATATAATCGTTACTCATCGAGTGGAGAAATTAACTCAGTCGTCAGCGATGCACAGTCGGTGATGGAGTCGATTGAGTCACATTATTTAGATATGGATTTAGCTATAGGAGGCATCACTACAGATCACTTGGATGGCCTTACTGTCGAGAGCAGCGATTGGTGGTTTAACGTCCGCGCCTCAAACACTGAACCTCTACTCAGACTCAACGTTGAGGCCAACACGGAAGCACTCATGAAGAAAGTTTCTACGCAGGTCTTAGGCCTCATAGGTGGCAAGTAGCCTCTTTACCCAGTAATCTTGTCCTACAGCAACCTAGCAAGTAGAGCCCTACGCCTTAGGTAAGCAATTAGCCACTTACCGTGTAGAGGAGAACAGTTATGACAACCACACAAACAACACCCAAGCATGACATCGCGGATGCATCCCTTGCTGCAGAAGGCCGCAAGAAAATCGAGTGGGCTGAGCGCAACATGCCAGTCCTGGCTCAAATTAGAGAGCGCTTCGAGAAGTCACAACCATTTGCAGGAGTAAGAATCTCAGCATGTATGCACGTCACCACAGAGACAGCAAACTTGATGCGCGTTCTTAAGGCAGGCGGAGCAGAAATTGCACTCTGTGCATCAAACCCACTGTCCACACAAGATGACACAGCAGCAGCACTTGTCCACGAATATGGAATCTCAGTATTTGCACGTAATGCAGTAGATCGTGATGGATATTACTCACACATCAATGCAGCTCTTGATATCGAACCGCACCAAGTCTTTGATGATGGCTGCGATCTCGTTAACACCCTTCACACCACTCGTCGCGAACTTCTTTCAACCATCACCGGTGGCTGCGAAGAGACCACAACTGGTGTCATTCGTCTTAACCAGATGGCAAAAGATGGAGCCCTCACATTCCCAATGATCGCTGTCAATGACACCGACACCAAGCACATGTTCGATAACCGCTATGGCACAGGACAATCAACACTCGATGCAGTCTTCCGTGCAACAAACTTCTTGCTCGCTGGACGCATCGTTGTTGTCGCAGGTTTTGGTTACTGCGGTAAGGGCGTTGCAGAGCGTGCAAAGGGCATGGGCGCAGATGTAGTCGTAACAGAAATTGATCCAACAAAGGCACTCGATGCGATGATGCAAGGCTTCCGTGTTATGCCGATGCTTGATGCTGCAAAGGTTGGTGATGTCTTCATTACCGTTACTGGTAACCGTGACGTACTTCGCGACGAGCACTTTGCAGTCATGAAGGATGGAGCAATCATGGCTAACTCTGGTCACTTCGACATCGAAATCGATGTCGCTTGGCTTGAGCAGAATTCAAAGAAGAAGAATTCAAAAATGCGCCACCAGACAGATGAGTATGTACTTGCAGATGGTCGGCGCCTACTTCTCCTCGCAGAAGGTCGCCTAGTAAATCTTGGCGCAGCAGAAGGTCACCCAGCATCAGTGATGGATATGTCATTCTCTGATCAGGCACTTACAGCTGAATACCTTGTTAAGGAAGCTAAGAACCTTAAGCCAGGTGTTCACATGGTTCCTGAATACATTGATAAGGAAGTTGCATCACTTAAGTTGATTTCTATGGGTGGTCGTATTGATGTGTTAACACCAGCTCAAGATATGTATCTCAACTCTTGGGAGCACGGTAGCTAATGACCTTAGTCATGGTCGTCGATG
>CANLFL010000035.1 GCA_947489825.1 Candidatus Nanopelagicaceae bacterium | reverse complement strand
GCTCGGTGTATTAGGCGGGGCAGTCCATATGAATAAGGGTTGTTATCGCGGACAAGAGACAGTGGCAAAGGTATTTAATCTTGGAAATCCACCACGTCGCCTGGTGATGTTGCACCTAGATGGCAGCGCAGTTGTAATGCCAGCTACGGGCGCGGCAGTTGAAAATGATGGCGTTGTTGTTGGATTTCTCGGCACTGTCGCCCGCCATCATGAACTCGGGCCGATCGCACTTGCTGTAATTAAGCGAACGACGCCGGTTGAGGCAGTACTTACTGTGGGCGGCATCAGTGCTGCGCAACAAGTTATTGTTCCCGCTTAAGATCGCTTACTCTTAACCCATGGAGACGGTGACAATGGGCGCAGTTGGTGTAGTCGCAGCCCTTACTTCACTCCTTCTCTTCTTTCTTGGCTTTCGTTCATATCGCAAGTCGCAATCACAGAATCCTCGTACGTATAAGAGAGGCAGACTTTAATGGTCTTCACAATTCCTGAAGGGTTACACCCTGGTCTCAATCCACTTGCGTGGATGGTTGGAACGTGGCGCGGTAAAGGTCGCGGTGAATATCCAAACATTGAGACCTTTGAATACGCACATGAAGTGGTCTTTAACCACGATGGTCGCCCCTTTATGAATTACTACTCACGTTCATGGATCATCGATGACAAGGGCGACATTCTTCGCCCAGGTGCATCAGAGGCTGGTTTCTGGCGAGTAAAGCCGAATAACGTTTTGGAAGTTGTGATTACACATTCCACCGGAATTGCAGAAGGTTGGGTTGGAACATTTGATGGTCCAAAGATTCAACTTGTTTTGGATCAAGGGTATTCCGCACCGACTGCCAAGATTGTGACAGCAGGTGTGCGTCTCTATGGTCTTGTTGCTGGCGAATTGTTCTTTGCATATGACATGGCAGCAGAAGGACAAGAGCTGCAGGCACATATCTGGTCATCTCTTGAAAGACAGAGCGAATGAGTACTGACGCGCTGCTAGCTGAATATGTACGCGATGGAGTTGTTGAATCAACGCACCGTGGGTATCTCATAGCGCTTAACTCAGATGGCAGCATTCATCGCCAATTAGGCGATGCTGATGCACTTGTCTTTCCTCGCTCAACGATTAAATCTATTCAAGCATCTGCAATGTTGCGACATGGGCTAGATCTTGAGCCACGGCTATTGGCTTTAGCTGCATCAAGTCACTCAGGGGCTGCAATGCACCTTGATGGCGTGCGTGAAATATTAATAATGGCTGGGTTAGATGAAAGCGCACTGCAATGTTCACTGGATCGTCCGCTTGGAGATGCCGAACGCAAAGCCTGGGGCGATAAGGATGCAACTCGTATCACCATGAACTGCAGCGGAAAACATGCTGCGATGCTACTTACCTGTGTGAAAAATAATTGGCCGATTGAGAATTACCTTGACCCAGCGCATCCACTTCAGGTTGCCTGCAAGGCTGAACTTGAGTTGTTAGCTGGTGAATCAGTTGCACTGATAAGTACAGATGGTTGCGGCGCACCGCTATTTCTCTTAACAATGGCTGGCCTGGCACATTCAGTTCGTGCAATCACAATTTCAACAGACCCAATTCACCAACGGGTTGTTGAGGCATATCGCGCGCATCCGTTGATGGTGGCCGGTGAAGCACGACTTACGACAGAGATGATGCAATCAGTGCCGGGACTCTTTATGAAAGATGGTGCAGAAGCTGTTGAGATTGCATCCTTGCCAGATGGTCGTACCTTTATATTTAAAGTCAGTGATGGCAGCCTTCGCCCATTCCGCACGCTGACACATGCGTGTTTAAAATCTTTCGGCGTCGATAGCCCATTTGAGCCTGAAAAGGTGATGGGCGGACCTCGCGTCATCGGCACTATTCGCGCAACCTTCTAATTCGTTCTACCCTTTACTTATGAATCCCCGCATTGCCACCTTGATGGTGCATACATCGCCACTTGATCAACCAGGTGCTGGCGATGCTGGTGGCATGAATATCTACGTTGTTGAATCAGCAGAACGTATGGCTGCGATGGGTGTCTCTGTAGATATCTTTACTCGCAGACATAGCCCTGATTTGCCAGATATCGTTGAACTTTCACCAGGTGTGCGTGTCCGTCATTTAAATATTGGTGCGCACAGCGCAACAAAGGAAGAACTTCCTGAGTTAATTCCTAATCTTTCTGATGCATTTTCAGCGGTTCTTGAGACCGAAAAATTTGATGTAATCCATTCTCATTATTGGATCTCCGGAAAAGTTGGAATGCGAACAGCGAAGAAATTCAGTATTCCATTAGCTCACACGATGCACACCATGGCGCGCGTAAAGAATATGAATTTGGCAGAAGGTGAAAGACCTGAGCCAATGCTTCGCGTGCAAGGTGAGACTCAAGTTGTTGCCGCCGCAAATGCATTGATTGCAAATACTGATGCAGAGGCTGCCAGCCTTGTATCTCTCTATGAAGCCTGTCCAGATAATGTCAGCGTTGTAAGTCCTGGCGTTGATCTCTATACATTTACTGCAGGTAACGGACGCAAAGCAGCGCGCGAAGCGATTGGATTGCCACAAGATGCTCACATCTTGGCATTTGTTGGTCGCATTCAGCCACATAAAGGTCCTGAAGTATTAATTCGTGCAGTTGCAGAGATGCTCAGCCACTCACCGCATCTTCGCCCCAAGTTAATCACGATCATCATGGGCGGAGCTTCTGGCAGCGGTCTCGGTGAAGTTGAACGTCTTAAGGATTTAGCCTCTTGGCTGAACATTAGCGATGTTGTTCGATTTGAAAATCCAGTTCCACGTGCGCAAATTCCACAGTGGTATCGCGCAGCAGATCTCGTCTGCGTTCCAAGTTATTCCGAAAGTTTTGGCCTTGTCGCGCTCGAAGCACAAGCGTGCGGAACACCAGTAGTTGCAACCGCAGTCGGTGGGCTTCGTACAGCAGTTGCTGACGGTATCTCTGGCGTATTAGTTGATGGCCACGATCCACGTGCCTGGTCTTCAGTATTGGCCCGTCTGATCCAAGAGCCACAGCGTCGAGTGCTGCTTTCTATGGGTGCAATCGAACATGCATCACACTTTGGTTGGGATGCAACTGCGCGCGGAACACTTGATATCTACGATCGCATCATTGCAACATCTGCCTCAGCTCGCAAAATTATTGGATAACCGTGGCATTTAATACCGTTGATGTCATCGCAACTTTTCTAGCAGATCATAGCCTTGAATATGATCGCCCTTCAGAACACACATTTCTTGTCACGCTGCCTGGTCAGACCAAACTTGCAACACATTGCGCACTCATTGTCGGTGATCACACCTTAAGCATTAACGCCTTTGTTATTCGTAAACCTGATGAAAATGCAGGCGATGTCCATGCCTGGTGCATGGCAAAGAATGCTGCGATGTATGGCATCGCATTTGCCACCAACGAACTTGGTGATATCTATCTTGTTGGGCGCCTGCCGCTGGCGGCTGTCAATGAAGTCGAACTTGATCGATTACTGGGATCTATCATGCAATATGCCGATAGCTCCTTTAATCCGCTCTTGGAACTCGGATTTGCAAATGCAATTCGTCGCGAGTGGGCATGGCGAGTAAATCGCGGTGAATCGCTGGCAAACCTTGATGCATTCCAACATTTAATTTAAATGCTTTAGGATGTAGCCATGAATCTCATCCTCTTGCGCCACGGCGAATCTGAATGGAATGCCAAGAATCTCTTTACTGGTTGGGTTGATGTCAGGCTTTCAGCAAAGGGCGAAGACGAGGCAAAGCGCGGTGGAGTTCTTTTAAGCCAAGCAGGGCTCTTGCCTGATGTCGTTCACACATCTCTCTTGCGTCGCGCAATCACAACGTCACAACTTGCTTTAGATAATTGTGATCGCCACTGGATTCCCGTCAAGCGTTCATGGCGTTTAAACGAGCGTCACTACGGTGCGCTCCAAGGAAAAGATAAGGCGCAGACTTTGGCCGAGTACGGCGAAGAGCAATTTATGCTCTGGCGTCGCTCATTTGATGTGCCACCTCCTGCTATTGCAGATGGCTCGCAGTACTCACAGGACGCTGATCCTCGCTATAGCGATTTGGGTACCGATCTTCCACGCACTGAATGCCTGAAAGATGTTGTCACGCGCATGCTTCCCTACTGGCGTGAATCCATCGTTCCTGATCTAAAGGCTGGAAAGACTGTTCTTGTTACAGCTCACGGCAATTCATTACGAGCACTTGTAAAGCACCTTGATGGAATCAGCGATGAAGATATTGCTGGGTTAAATATTCCAACTGGAATTCCGCTGCACTATGCGCTTAACGCCGATCTCACACCAGCAGTTAAAGGTGGAACGTATTTAGATCCAGCTGCAGCAGCCGATGCCATTAAGGCAGTTGCAAATCAAGGTAAGAAGTAAAAGTTAGAGAGCTGCTTGGCTCTCTGATGCGTATTCGCCCTTAACAAGGAAGTAGACGCGGCGAGCAATCGAAACTGCGTGGTCTGCGCAACGCTCGTAGTAGCGACCAAGCAGAGTCATATCAATCGCGGTTTCGATTCCATGCGTCCATGAATCATCAAGAAGAGCGACAAAGAGTGCGCGGTGCAGCGTATCCATCTCATCATCGTCGGTCTCAAGTTCGATAGCAGCTTGAAGATCCTGGTTCTTAACAACATGAGTTGATTTTTCAATAATTTTCTTTGCTGTCGTACCCATATTTTCAATGATCGATACTAATTCTGGTGGTACAGCAACTGCTGGATAACGCATACGTGCAAGCTTTGCGATGTGGTGGCAGAGATCGCCCATACGCTCAAGGTCTGCGCTCATACGGAGTGAAGTAACCAAGATACGAAGGTCTTGAGCAACAGGTTGCTGACGTGCCATCAAATTAATTGCACGAGCTTCAAGATCGTGTTGGATGTTGTCGAGTTTTTCATCCTCAGAGATGACTTGCTCGGCTAGCTTTACATCGGCGTTGAGAAGTGCCGCAGAGGAGCGCTCCATCGCAACAGCGACCATCTCTCCCATAGTGACGAGGGTGGCTTGAATGGCATCTAACTCTTCATGAAAGACATCGCGCATGAGTGGAGTTTACTTGCCAGGCGGTCCAATACAGGGGAGGTTTATGAATAGAGTTTGAACAATGGATTAAGAGTAAGTAATCAAGGGATAAATGCCCCTTCTGATTCTCTAACCCCTGCCAGCCTCTCTACTATAGGAACATGTTCAATCGTCGGATGAAGAGCCAAGAGTCTCCATCTCCGGTTGGCTTACCTCAATTAGCTATCGATCTGCTCGAGGTAATTGATGCCGAATACATCATCTTGACCCCATTTGATGTTGTTCTTGAAAGCTCAAGCGGGATTAGAGCCCTTGGTATTCTCAAAGAAATTAGAATAACTTCCCAACCAATTCTTAATCTAGTTCGCGCAGTCAGACGATCAGGTAAATATGAAGAGCAGACTCTTGCACTGCCGAGAGGACCTCTTGGTGATGGCACCCACGACCTCGTTGTACGAGTATCACTTGTTGGCGAAGAAGGCTTAGTTGCGATCCTCGTCTTTGATGATTCTGAGTTTCATAGACTGGACTCAATGCGTAGAGATTTTGTTGCAAATATTTCACACGAGCTAAAAACACCAATTGGGGCGCTCTCTATCTTGGCCGAAGCCGTTCTTGAAGCCAGCGATGACCCAACTGCGATTAAGAAATTTGCATCCAGAATGCAGATTGAAGCAACTCGCCTTTCAGAGTTGATTCAAGAAGTTATTAATCTTTCGCGACTTCAAGATGAGGATCCATTGAAGAACGCAGAGGTTCTTGATGTGGCCAACATTGCCCGAGAGGCAATTGATGAGTCTCGTCTTGCCGCAGAAAAACAACAGATTGAAATTGTTTTTGCTGACCAAGAAGTCTGTCTCGTTCTTGGAGATAAGAGTCAGTTACGTATGGCGATGAGCAACCTCATTAAAAATGCTATCAACTACAGCCCTGCATCAACTCGAGTGGGTATCGGAATTAATCGTAAAGATGATCTTGTTGAATTTACCGTCACCGATCAAGGTGTTGGTATTCCAGAGAAAGATCTCGAGCGCATTTTTGAACGCTTCTATCGCGTTGATCCCGCCCGCTCACGCGAAACAGGTGGAACCGGCCTAGGGCTATCCATTGTAAAACATGTTGCAAGTAATCACGGTGGCGATATCAGCGTCTGGAGTTTAGAAGGACAAGGCAGCACATTTACATTGCGTCTGCCGCGCGTAAAAGATGGTTCGATACACCCAACTAGGAATGAAGGTTAGTTATGACCAGAATACTTGTCGTAGAAGATGAAGAGTCATTCTCTGAAGCGCTGGGATATCTTCTTGGGCGTGAAGGTTTTGATGTCACTCTCGCAGATACCGGCACAAAGGCAATCGAAGAATTCGACCGAGTTGGCGCTGATCTAGTTCTCCTTGACCTCATGTTGCCAGGTCTTTCAGGCACTGAAGTCTGTAAACAATTACGACAACGTTCAGCTGTGCCGATCATTATGTTGACTGCAAAAGATTCAGAGGTAGATAAGGTCGTTGGGCTTGAACTTGGCGCAGATGATTATGTGACTAAGCCATATTCATCGCGTGAACTAGTGGCGCGAATCCGAGCCGTTCTGCGTCGAAATGCTGATCTCGGTGAAGATATGGCTGCACCGGGCACACTAATCGTCGGACCTATTCGTCTTGATACTGAGCGCCACGTTGTAGAGATCAATGGAACGGTCGCCCAATTCCCACTGAAAGAGTTTGAGTTACTGGAATTTCTCATGCGCAATAGCGGCAGAGTACTTACTCGTACCCAGCTCATTGATCGCGTCTGGGGCAGTGACTATGTCGGAGATACCAAAACGCTCGATGTTCACATCAAGCGCCTTCGCGCAAAGATTGAAGCAGACCCAGCAGACCCTGTCTTTATTCAGACGGTGCGTGGACTTGGTTACAAGCTAGAAGATAAGTAATTACTCAGTAACTGTTGCTGTATCTGCAGTTGTAAGTTCTGCTCCTGAGACAACGTTTTTAAAGTCATCGCGCTTATCGCGGATGATGACTTCGGCTGATACAAATCCAGCCTTTGCAAAGCCAACTGAAATAGTTACATATGTACCAGGCTTTGCATTTGCACGAGAAAATACCGCTTTAGCATTTGCTTGTTCGCCCTCAAAGAAGAGTGGCTTATTTGGCAGCAGCATAGTTTCACCAGTGAGAGTTGCCTGCACTCCCTGTACTGAAAATCCTAGAAGCTGATCTGAATCAGTGCCCTGATTAATAATGTTTGCAACAACAACTGCTGCTCCGTCTCCAGTATCTACAAGAGTCAGATTAACAACGCGAATTTCGCTACCATTTTCTCTGATTGTAATTTCATTGCCATCTGTCACGCGAGTAATCTTTGTCGTTGCTGCATTTTGCCCAGCTCCACAACCACTCAGTAGTAGTGAGAATGCAAGGGCAGATGTAATTACAATTGATGTGCGGCGCATGTGCAGATTCTCTCATGTCGATCTGGGAAAAACGAAACTCAGCAAATTGTCAAGTGCTAATTACGCATGGAACTAGTCACATTTTCGCTCTTACTGCTCGGGTTTTATCTGTCGGTGAGGGCTGGTAGAATTGACCCTCTAGCGAAGGGCAACACATGACATTTAAGGTCGGCGAAACCGTTGTTTATCCTCATCACGGAGCAGCTCTTATCGAGGCAATTGAAACTCGAGTTATTAAGGGCGAAGAGAAGACCTACCTCGTTTTGAAGGTTGCACAAGGAGATCTCACTGTCCGCGTTCCTGCAGAGAATGTAGATCTCGTCGGTGTTCGTGATGTTGTTGATAGCGCAGGATTAGATCGCGTATTTAG